>DATIXC010000202.1:0-13550 GCA_035518995.1 Methanomassiliicoccales archaeon
TGATGTAGGCGCCGGCGACGCTGTTGGGCATGCGCAAATCGAGCAGCAGGCCTCCCCCCTCCAAGGCTGACCTGAGTTCCTTGGGGGGCAGGGGGCGTGGCTCGGGCAGGCCGCTCATGGCAGGATGCACGCGAAGGTTCATCGCCTCCATCTTGCGGAAGTACGGAGGGCGGTCCAGCCTCAGTTCCATCCTGTCCCTGACAAATTCATCCTCGGTGAGGCGGAGCAAGGGGTTCTGCTCCCTCTCCAGCCCAATGGTGCTGAAGGCCCTCTCGCTGATATCGCCCCCACAGACCGAGCCGGCGCCGTGGGCGGGATAGACGATGGTCCCCTCGCCCAGGGCCATGAGCTTGTGGTGCAGGCTCCGGAATAGGTCGTGGGACAGCCTCTCCTGCTTCTCGGGGCCGGGCAGGTCGGTGCGGCCCACATCGCCGACGAAGAGGGCGTCCCCGGTGAAGACCGCCACCGCGCCGTATCCCGTGCCAAGGTCCACCAGCGCGTACGACATGCTCTCCTCGGTGTGGCCAGGGGTATGGATGGCCCTCAGCTCCAGGTCGCCGAAGGAGAAGGCCTGCCCGTCGCTCAGGGTCTCGCCATAGTCGAAGTCCATCCCGGGCCCGTGGAAGACCTTGGCCCCGGTCCGCTGGACGATCTCCATAGAGCCGATGACGTAGTCCTCGTTCCTGTGCGTCTCGAAGACATGGGTTATCCGCGCCCCCTCTCGAAGGGCGATCTGGAGGTAGGCCTCGCAATCCCTCCTGGGGTCCACCACGAAGGCCTTGCTCCCTTCGATCACGATGTACGAGAAATGCGCCAGTCCCTCAGACTCGATCCTCTCCACAAGCAAAGCGCCGACCTCCCTTGCGACACGGTTGTCTTGGATTCAGGGCCATAAAAATGTTGCCAATACTTCCGGCCATGGTCGGCCGCGATTCGAGCAAGAGGGGACCCTAAAACGAGGTCGGACGCGCCCAGACACGAGGCGTAAAATTGAAGCTTAGAAGTCGCATAAAAAAATCTTGGAGCTTCGGGGGGTTTTCGGTGAAGGTGCTGCTCTCCACGCCGCCCGGGAGGACGACAGAAAAGTGGCCCCCGCTCGGCCTGCTATACCTAGCGTCCAGCTTAAGGGAGGAGAGGGACGATAAGGTCACGGTGTGCGACGCATTCTGCGCTGGGATGGGCTCGGAGGAGCTCGCGACCAGGATCATCGAGGAGAAGCCGGACATCGTAGGACTGAACTGCTCGACGCACACCTTCCTCGATGCCATCGGGGTCCTGAGGAGAGCAAGGGAGGCCTTGCCCGACAGCACCATCGTGCTAGGCGGTTATCATGCCACCTTCGCCACCGAGAATATCCTGAGGTCCTACGGCTTCATCGACTTCATCGTCCGGGGCGAGGCCGAGCGCTCCTTCCCCAAGCTGCTGGACCACCTGGATGCCGGGACCGACCCTCTGGACGTCGAAGGGATCAGCTATCTCAGGGGCGATGCCCTGGTCGAGCGGCCGATATGCCTCATCGACGACCTCGACTCCCTCCCCTTCCCCGACCGGCGGATGCTGGGCGACCTGAGGTACGGGTACACCCACCAAGGCGTCCCATTGACCTTCGGCAAGTTCACGACCATCTCCTCCTCGAGGGGTTGCCCTTTCCGCTGCACGTACTGCTCCTGCGCGGCCTTCTCCTTGAAAAGGTGGAGACCGCGCAGCCCGGAGAACGTGGTCGAGGAGCTGGAATCGATCTATGACGACGGGTACGAGAGCTGCGTTTTCGTGGACGACAACTTCACTCATGACCCGAGGCGCGCGGCGAGGATCTGCGAGCTCATCAAGGAGAGGAGGATACGCCTGGCCCTCTACTGCGAAGGGAGGGTGGATTCTGCCTCCAAGGAACTCATGCGCAAGATGAAAGCCGCGGGGTTCGACGTCATGTACTTCGGGGCGGAGAGCGCCTCCACGCGCACGCTGGAATTCTACAAGAAGCATATCACCCCCGAGAAGACCGCCCAGGCGATCAAGAACGCCAAGGCCGCGGGCATGCTGGTGATCACCTCCTACATCGTCGGAGCGCCGGTGGAGCAGGAGGAGGACGTGGCCAAGACCATCGGCTTCATAAAGGAGACTAGGCCGCACGGGGTGCAAGTAAACATCCTCGACTGCCTGGTCGGGACCGAGATCTGGGACGACATGTGCAGGAAGGGACTGATCGGGCCCGAGGAATGGAAGACCAACCACCGCATCTACGAGTACCGCTCCAGCCCCTTCAGCAAGGAGCGCCTGCAGGGCATGGTGGACGAGGCCTACTCCCAATGGCTGCGGGGGTGGTGGAGCCGGGGCGGGGTGAGCGAGCTCTTGAGCGTGCTATGGCGCAACAACACCGCCAGGAGGGTGGTGTTCTCCAACCTATTGAACCCCAATGTCCGCGCGCAGCTCCGTGACGGCGTAAGGCCCTTCCGCACCAAGGAGAGAAGAGCCCCCGTGATCGAGGCGTTCAACCTTGCGGAAGGACATACGAAATGATTTCCTAGCAGGTCGGCCATTCGGCAAATGATGAACACCCTAGAGGCCATCCGCACCAGGAGGAGCGTACGCAGCTTTGCGGCCGATCCAGTCCCCAAGGAGGCGATCGAGGAGATACTGCGCGCGGCCATGTCCGCACCGTCGGCCGGCAACGAGCAGCCTTGGCAGTTCCTGGTCATCGACGACAGGAAGAAGCTCGACAGCATCACGACCGCGAACCCTAACGCCAAGATGTGCAAGGAGGCCCAGGCGGCGATTCTGGTCTGCGGGGACACCACCAAGGAGAAGTACCCAGGATTCTGGGTCCAGGACTGCGCGGCGGCGACGCAGAACATCCTCCTGGCAGCGCACGCGCAGGGGCTCGGGTCGGTATGGACCGGCGTCTATCCCATTATGGAAAGGGTGCAGGGCTTCAAGGAGCTGATGGTGCTCCCCGGGAACATCGTGCCCTTCAGCTTGGTCATGCTGGGCTATCCCTCGAGGGTGCCTGCGCAGGTGGATAGGTTCCAGCGGGACAGGGTGCACAACAACTCCTGGTGACCGCACAAGAGCATCACCTGCCACTCCCTTCCTGGTGCACCTGTGCCATCCGCTAGAGCATCGATCGGGTGACCTTTCTCTTGCGGGACCTTGCCTCCTCATCGATCATGCGAAGATGCGCCTTGAGGTCGGCCCCTTTCCTTCGAAGCTCTTCCTTGGAGACCGTTCGCTTCGCCTTACAGAACTCATCCACGAATATGTTTCCGTCCTCGTCGCAATTGACTGGATAGATATCACAGCCCGTCGGTCTATGCTCGTAGATCATGCAGGTCCCTCCGTCCTTTGACAGGAAGACGCACCTTCCATCCACATTCCTCAGTCGGGGGATGCCATCCTCACCTAAGATGCAAATCTCCTCTTTTTTGAATCCCTTGCCTGTGAGCCGAGCGATATCGCCGTTGGAGAGCTCCATCATGGTTTCTTTACAGCATTCGCCGCATCTAGCGCATTTCATGACGCTTTCATCCAGGCCTAGGTAAGGCCTGACGGGATATATCTTGACGCATAGAAGACATCGACCCAGGCGATGCGGTGCATTCAGGTCGGATGCTGCGGGGTATTGGATGCTAGAACCGATGAGCTTATTATCCCATTCCGACAACCAATCCTGATTCCGATGTCGCTCTTCTGGAAAAAGAAGCCTTCCTACCCTCAGCTAGACGAGGACGGGACTGTCAATCTGGACGAAAGAACCTTCGATGAGTTCGTGACCAAGAATCCCAAGGTAGTGGTCATGTTCCATCGCACTACGTGCGGTCACTCGGTGAACATGTATCCGATCTTTTCTGAGCTTTGCGGGGAGATGACAGAAGTGAAATTCATTAAGGTCAGCACCCCGACCAACATGAGCCTCGTGCATAAGTATGACGTAAAGGGGACCCCGACCTTCATGATGATGGTCAATGGCAAGAATGTTAAAAGCTTGACTGGTGAGATAAGCAAGGAGATATTGAGGGCGGAGATCGAGCTAGTGTCATCAATTTGAATAATTAAGAGTTGCTTAGTGGATTACGGCTCAGTCGAGGAGGCGCTTCTCTCCCTTGAGACCCTGGATTTCGGTGATGTCCTGCGTAGCCTCGAGGCATCCGAGGTAGTGGCCTTTGCTATCCCGAAGAGCGTAATATTCGATCATTATCTTCCGGGAACCATTGTCGGACTTGGCTTCTATCCAGAACCTTGCCTTGTCCCTCTTGCCCTCCTTCATCTCCGAAATTATGCGTTCCACCTTGTCCAGCGACTTCTTCGGATGGCAGTTGCGGACGTTCTTCCCTACCACGGTCAAGGGCCGCCTGAAGACGCGGCTCTCGTGCTTGTTCCAGGCCACCACGACGTCCTTGTCGTTGAGGACAGAGAACTCGACAGGGATTGTTTCCAGCAGCGATTCTAGCATTTCCTCCGGAAGCTCGCCGATCATTGTAAGAACACCACAGCTAATTCGCATGTCCGAATATTAAATTCTCTGAAAACAGGTTCGTTTCATCTTCGTCATTCGGGTCCACGTGGATGTGATGGTACAATTACAATCATAAGAAATGCAGTGCGGGGGGAAGGGACTTGAACCCTTGAACCGCTAGGGACAGAATCTTAAGTCCTGACGAAATGCCTCCGGATTTGATCAAATTCTCAAGTGATGGACGGTTTATGAAAAAGTCAAAATAGAATTATGATCATTCAATCCCAAATAGGGACGCTCGCTGATTTATTTAATGGCGACGTCGGGACTCAAATGGCTATGACTCTTCGAGATGCTAGTTACCAATGAGCCCTCGGAGGTGAGGAATATGAAAAATGTCGTTATCATTAGTGGCAGTCCGAAAAGAGAATCGAATTCTTTGGGTCTCGCGTTGAGGTTTTGTGGCGCAATACGTCAGAATAACTCGGACATCAACGTCGAAACCATCCCTCTAAGTCAAAGCAATCTTCTGCCGTGCAAGGGATGCATGTCCTGCACCATGACCGGTAAATGCCAATTAGATGACGGTATGGCTTCGATTAAAGAAGGCTTGAAATCCGCTGACGTGGTCATATTCTGCTCACCCGTGCATTTCAATCTTGCTAGCTCGGTCTTTCATAACTTCGTGGAGAGATCATTGGTCGATTTACATACTTTCGAGTATCTGGGAAAGCCAGTGATCAATGTCCTTAGCACGAACGGTAGCGGGGAGAAAGACGCAGATGAATATCTTACGAGGATCGGCTTATTGTTTGGCATGATAAAGATTGGCTCCTTGACGATATCAAAGAACGATCCGTTCGATGAAAAGGCCTTTCGCAAGACGGTCAGGTCGACAATTGAGGTCCTCAATGAGGAGAATCGATTAAAACCGAGCCTGAGGAACAGCCTTTATTTCAATTCAATGAAGAAAATCATAATAAACAACCCCTCTTTCTTCATCTATGAAACGAAGGTGTGGAATGAGCGAGGATGGTTCGACATGAGCTACAAGCAGATCTTTCATAAAGGATGGACCTGAAATCGGCCGAACCTCGATGATTTGGATTGCGTATCAAATTCTTTAATAAGAGGAGATCAAAGTGCGGGGGAAGGGATTTGAACCCTTGAACCGCTAGGGACAGAATCTTAAGTCCTGCGCCGTTGGCCAGGCTTGGCTACCCCCGCCTGGGCTCTTCATCCCCTGCTTGATATTTCACGGTTTCCTATGGTATCTGTTGATCTGCTCTACCTGCTTTGTCGTGCAATCTGGGTCCTAGTTTCTCGGTTATGAGCTCCTCCAGGCTAGGATGACCGATCTCGTCCAATTCGTAACGGACCCTCACGATCGGCTTGTCAACCTTGATGACCCTCCGGAGGTCTACTGGAGTTCCTGCCACGACCGTATCGCAGTCAGTCCGCCTGATGGTCTCCTCGAGCTCCTGAACCTGCTCGCGACTATACCCCATGGCTGGTAAAAGATTCTTGACATGTTTGTACCTGGCATATGTCTCAGAGATGGACCCAACTGCAAAAGGCCTGGGGTCGATTATCTCGGCGGCACCGAAGTCTTCCGCGGCGATCATCCCGGCCCCATAGGTCATCTCCCCGTGGGTTAGGGTTGGCCCGTCCTCCACCACCAGAACCCTCTTGCCCTTGATCAAGCTGGGATCGTCCACGGAAATAGGTGAGGCGGCCTCGATGATTATCGCGTCAGGGTTCATCTTCGACACGTTGTCCTTGACCTTGAGTATGTCCTGCCGGTCGGCGGTCTGGACCTTGTTGATTATCACCACGTCCGCCCGCCGCACGTTCGCTTCTCCAGGATGGTAAAGCATCTCGTGGCCGGGACGGTGGGGGTCGGCGATCACGATGTAGAGGTCCGCCGCATAGAACGACATGTCGTTGTTGCCCCCGTCCCACACGATGATGTCGGCCTCCTTCTCCGCCTCGCGCAATATGTGCTCGTAGTCCACTCCAGCATAGACTACGATGCCGTTATCTAACAGGGGTTCGTACTCCTCCCTCTCCTCGATGGTGCAATCGTAGCTGTCCATGTCTTCATAGGTGGCGAAGCGCTGTATGGCCTGCTTGGACAGATCGCCGTAGGGCATGGGGTGGCGCACCGCCACCACCCTCAGGCCCTTCGACCTTAGTATCTTGCAGATCTTACGTGTTGTCTGGCTCTTCCCTGACCCGGTGCGGACGGCGCACACCGCGATCACCGGGACGATGGACTTGAGAACGATGCGCGAGTTGCCCATGAGGCGGAAGTCCGCCCCGCAGGCCAGGACCATCGAAGCCTTGTGCATCAATTCCACGTGCGATATGTCGCTGTAAGCGAAGATCACCTGCTCCACCCCATGCCCTTTGATGAGCTCGGGAAGCTCCGCCTCGGAGTGGATTGGTATGCCCTTGGGGTACATCACCCCTGCCAAGTCCGAAGGGTAAAGGCGCTCCTCGATGTTGGGTATCTGCGTGGCCGTGAAGGCGACCACCTCGTACCGCTCGTTGTCCCGAAAGAAGGTGTTGAAGTTATGGAAATCGCGGCCGGCCGCGCCCATGATTATGACCTTGCATCTCCTCATCGCTAGCCCCTCCTCCGAGATTGGAGGCGATTCTATATGTGGATTATGTGAGGCGTGCTGGCAATTGGCGATAGCTTGGCCAGAGGGCGATTGGAAAATTATCTGTATATAAAGATGCATCCAAGTGGCGATGACCTACAAGATACCCAAGGCCGACATCTTGGCCTTGGCCATCAAGGAAGCCCTACGCGAGCACAAGACGGTCATCTCTCAGGCAAGGTTAACCGAGCTAGTCAACTCGAAATTGAAGAAGATGGACCCGGAGTACGCGGCGTCCGAGGAGCGGGTGCGCCGGGTGACCTTGGCCACCAGATTGGCCAAGGTGGAAATCCAGACGAGGGAGCTCGAGGACAAGAGCAGGAACGCCCCCTGCCCGGTGTGCGGCAAGAAGAGGATGAGGAGGATCCAGAACCGCACCATCTTCGACGGCCGGGTGACCTTGGGGTACAAGTGCCGCAGCTGCGGCTACCGCACGGGACTGAGGAAGAGGGTCCCGGTGAGGTACATCTTCAACGCCGAGGGCATCGAGCCAATGTACGTCGAGACGGCCAAGAACGACCCCGCCCAGACCAAACTTTGAGTTTTTCACAAGGGTTAAGTACCCGCGGATTTCGTCAAGGGGAGCATGTGCGAGTCAGTGGTTTTCCTCGAAGAGGGCGGTAAGATCAATGAGGTCCTCAGGGACGTGACCCGGATCGTCACCGACGGCAGCGTGGTGACGTGCACCAGCATGTTCGGGGACAGGGTCGAGCTGAAGGACGTGAGGTTCAAGGAGGCCAACTTCCTCAGCCACGGCATTGTCTTCGCGAGGGATTGAATGCCGCTGAAGATCGCGGTCTCTGGGAAAGGAGGCGTGGGCAAGACCACGGTGGTCGCACTGCTCGCAAGGATGCTCGCCCGGGAGGGCGTGAAGGTCCTGGCAGTCGACGCGGACCCCTCGCCCTCACTGGCTGTGGCCATCGGCATCCCTCGCAAGGAGAGGGAGAAGATGAAGCCGCTGTCGTGCATGTTCGACCTAATCGAGGAGCGGACCGGGGTCAAGCCAGGGGATGGGTACGGCAGCATTTTCAAGATGAACCCGGAGGTGGGCGACCTGACGGAGTCGCTCTCCGTGGAGGGCCCGGACAAGGTTGAGGTCCTGGTGCTCGGCACGATCCAGAAGGGCGGGAACGGATGCTACTGCCCCGAGTCCACGCTCCTGCGCCGCGTGATGGACCACCTACTGCTCGAGGAGGATGAGGTGGTGCTGATGGACATGGAGGCGGGCCTGGAGCATTTGGGAAGGGGCACGGCACGCTCGGTGGATGCTATGCTGATAGTCGTCGAGCCAGGGACGCGCTCAATTGAGACAGCGGCCTCCATCAAGAGGCTGGCTGGGGACCTGAATATTAAGAGGCTGGTGGCCGTCGCTAACAAGGTTGCGACCCGAGAGGAGTCGAAAGCAATAAAAGAGAAGACAGAGGAAATGGGATTAGAGCTGCTCGGCGAGATCCCCAGAAACGATAATCTCGTGAAAGCGGACCTCGAAGGAATCGCCGTGTTCGATGCCCAGGGGATCGATGATGTGAAATCGTCAGTTTCCTCGCTCAAGGCCAAGCTCATCAAGAGATAAGTGAGAAAAATTAAAGTTGGGGCAATGCCCCTAATCGGTTTTTACGCTCAGTCCAACAACCTGCGGGCGACCATAACGCAGATCCCGACCAGCACCAAGGCGAAGATGCTGAGGAACAGGACCTCCTGCCCCACCGGGAAGATAGGGTTCGGGTTGTGGAAGGCGAAGGTCCTGCAGGCGTCAGCCGCCCATGTGAGTGGGTTCACCTTGGCCACAGCCTGAAGCCAGCCAGGCATGCCGCTCAGCGGGAACAGTGCCGCGGAGGCGAACATGACTGGCAAGTTCAGCAGGTTGATCAGGCCGAAAAGGGTCTCCTGGTTCTCCACTGCCAGCGCGACCGAGATGAACACGCAGGAGAAGCCAATGGCCAGCAACGTCAGCACCAGTATGATGCCGAGCAGGTCTAGAATGCTGAAGTCGGGGCTGAGCGTGAGCCCCACCAAGCCAGGGACGTAGGCGAAGGCCAATGCGATTATCAGGACTATGATCGCCTGGATAACAGCACGGGTCACGGCCGAGCCCATACGCGACACAGGCACGATGCCCCTTGGTATGGGTGAGACCCTCAGCTTGGTCAGGAACCCGAATCGCCTATCCCAGACCAGCGACATGCCCGCGAACATGGTGGTGAATAGCGCGATGACCGCCAACATGCCGGTCGCCAGGTACGAGAAGTAGTCGGGGGCGCCGGATAGAATCCCAGACATGTCTATCAGGCCGGGAGGCAGCCCTGGGAAGAGGTTGGAGAAGTTGAATGCCTGGCCGAAGAGCCCGAGCCAGACCACCGGTTGGATCAGGGCCATGAAGATCTGGATCTTGATTCGGTACCAATGCTTCATCTCCCGGACGTAAAGGGCCCACATCTCGCGCATCATGTCTACTGCCTCCTCCGTGACGCCCTTGCCCTGGACATCCTGTCTCCAAGGTTGCTGCTCTGCGCCTGCTCGGCATCCCTCAATGAGCGACCTGTGTATTCCAGGAATACCTGGTCCATGTTCGGCCTCTGCAGAGAGACGGAGCTCACAGTGCCACCAGCTTCGATGACCGCCTTGAGAACGGTGGCCATGGCGGTATCGCCCTTTAGGACCTTTACGCGGTACTCCGAGCCCTCCTTCTTGGTCTCGACCACGCCCGGAACGCCCTGGATCTGTGGGCTGAAGTCCCTCCCGTCGTCGATGGACATCTGGATGACATCCCCTCCCAGTGACCGCTTAAGCGTGGCCGGCGTGTCCAGTGCCATAATCCGGCCCAGATCGATGATGCCGATGCGGTCGCATAGGTTGTCCGCCTCCTCCAGGTAATGGGTGGTCATGAAAACGGTCATGTTGTGCTCCTGCTTCAGCCGGCGGATGTGCTCCCACATGACGGCACGGGTCTGGATGTCCAGGCCCAAAGTGGGCTCGTCCAGGAACAGTATCTTCGGTCGGTGGATCAGCCCCTCTGCCAGCTCCAGTCGCTTGCGCATCCCCCCAGAATAGGTCTTGACCATTCGGTCCGCCGCGTCCTCAAGGTTCACCAGCTTGAGCAGCTCGTTGATCCTGTCTAACGCATCCTTCTTCTCGACGTTGTAAAGGTCGGCCTGCAGCATCATGTTCTCACGGCCGGTAAGGTCGTCGTCCACCGTCAGGTCCTGAGGGACCAGCCCGATGGCGTGCCTGACCTTGTTGGCGTCCTTGACCACGTCAAGGCCCATCACCTTGGCCAAGCCGCTGGTCGGGCGATGCAAGGTCACCAGCATGTTGATGGTCGTGCTCTTACCTGCTCCGTTCGGGCCGAGGAATCCGAAGATCTCGCCCTCCTGGACGTCGAAGGTGATGCCGTCCACGGCGCGTATCTTCCCGTCGAAGACCTTGACCAGGTCCTTGACCTCTATGATGGCCGTCATGTCACTCCTCCTCGAGCTTCTTATGCAATCTATCGATCTCCTTATCCACGTTCACTAGCCCGTGTGCCAGCATCTCCCGGACTTTACCGAGGTGCTTCAACCTGTCTGCCGGCTCTACCTCCTCGCCGATCATGTAAAGGAGGTGCGGTGGAAGGCTCTTCTTCTGTGGAGATTCGCCCTGGCCAGCGCCGATCTCCGTTGCCGCGTCGCTGATGAACTGGAAGTAGCGGGACATGAAGAGCACCTCTATGGACATGCTCGCCAGCCTCTCCTCCATCCATTTCCTCCCTTCGCTGGTTAGGCTGTAGTAGTCCTTGCCCTCCTGGGACTCGGACCGCAGCAGCCCGTGCTCCTCCAGCTTCTTCAAAGCTGGATACACGGCACCCGTCTGGGGCTCCCAGAGGCCGGAGAACTCCTCGCGCAAGGCCTTCAAGACCTCGTATCCGTACATCGGGCCTTTGCGCAGAATCACCATCATGAGGAACTGGGAGCTGCTTATGCGATTACCTTGATACAGTTGCCCTTTTCCGATCATGCTTCGACCTCGGCCAGTTATGCTTTGGCACACTCTAGGTAGATGTATACTAGGTATCGCTCTACCTATTGCTCGGCGAGACAGATTATCTGCTATATGAAGGTTTGTCATCGCGGACCGGTAGCAAATCCCCGCATCCTTTCTGGCAGCACCTTGGATAGGGCATATCCCAAGCGATTTCTAGAGCCGCCCCAGACAGGCATGACAACGTTTATCAAGCCCAAGCTCATTGCAGCGCCCTGGTCGGAAGAATGCAGGTCTATGATTTCGGCAAGCTGCGGAACAACAAGGTGACCATAAGCGACAGGATTGGCCGGCCGCTCGGCCTCGTGGACGGCAGCCAGGTCTTCAGCACCATGTTCAGGTACGAGCAAGAAGGGAAGGTCAGCCACGAGATCGTCCTATCCACCATTGGTCCTGAGAACTACCGGGAGATATGTAACGTCACCTTCTATCTCATAGATGCCCCTGGGGCATGCGCCCAGGCGGCCAAGTTCCTTGGGGAGAGGAACATCGACATCCTAAACTCCGTGTCTCTGAGCATGATATCCGACGTCTGCATGGTCTGGAAGATGATGGTCGACCTCTCCTACTTCGGGGACTCGGCCAGCCTCCGCGAGGAGTTCGATGGCCTGAAGAGACAGAGATCCTCGGTCCTGTCCATGATGGATTCCATGGTGATCGAGAGCTCTAAGATAAGCGACCGCTATGCCAAGGGGATCATCGCCCCAGGTTCCAGCGTGAAGGCGCGCGCCATCAAGAGGGCGCAGAAGGCGCCCAGCGTGATCTGCGGAAACGAGTACGAGGTTCCGGTCGAGTTCCTTCGGGCCATGGAAGGCGTCAAGGAAGGCTCGCCGTACATCATGGTCGCGGACCAGGACTCGTGGGTGCTTTCCATAAGCCCCTTGAAGGAAGGCGTGGACCTGGTCCAGTTCGATTTCATGATCCCGGATAGGCCCGGTGCGATCTTCGAGGTCACGAGCTCCATGGCCTCACACAGCATCAACCTGCTGTCGGTGAAGACCAAGGTGGTCGTCTATTACGAGACAATGTCGATGTCAGTGGTCGCTGACATCAGCGGATACAAGGGAGGCGACCTCGAGGCCCTCAGGTCTAAGACAGAGGCTCACGTCACCAAGCTGAAAGGGGACTTCAAGCTAACGGGCTTCAAGCGCATAGAGCTGTGAGGAAGAAATCGATGGTTATCGGTCGCCGGGTCGTGAGGATGGATGAGGCCGGGTCGACCAACGACGTCGCCAAGGGTTATGGCAAGACTGGAGAGCCAGAGGGTCTCGTGGTGCTGGCCGGCCGCCAGACGGCGGGCAAGGGCCGCATGGGGCGAGGATGGTCTTCGCCGGAGGGCGGCCTGTACGTTTCGGTGCTGCTGAGACCCAAAATGAGGAGCCAGGACCTGCTCAGGATGACGGTCTTCTCCTGCGTGCCCGTGGCCAAGGCCATCGAAGAGGTCTGCGACCAGGATGTCCGGATCAAATGGCCTAATGACCTGTTCCTGAACGGGAGGAAGGTCGGAGGCATACTGGTAGAGGGCGTGAGTAAAGGGGCGGCGATCGAATTCGTCGTCATCGGCGTCGGATTGAACGTCAACTCGACCCTGGAGAGCATCGGCGAGGAGGGAGCGACCTCGCTCGAGGAGGAATCGGGGAAGGCAGTGGATGTCGCAAGGCTGCTCGACTCCCTGGTCCGCGATCTGGACATCTTCTACAAGGACCTTTTACGGAACAAGATCGATGAGGACGAGTACGTCAAGAGGTCCTGCACGCTGGGAAGGCAGATCGAAGCCAGAGTGGGGAAGGAGACGTTCAGGGGCAAGGCCCTGTATATCGGTCCCGACGGCGCTCTGGTGCTGCGAAGCGAGGAGGGGTTGGTACTGAGGCTCTCTTGGGTCAACGAAACGAGCATCCATGCGACGAATAGCGAAGGAACTGATGGAGCGACCCTAAGAAAGGATTAATACGGATTCGAGGATTCATAACGAAAACGGCGGTGAAAGTCGTCCATGGCTGAGGAGGACAACAGGGAGCGCAAGGACATAAAGGAGCTCAAGGAGCTCAAGCGCAAGTCGCGCATAGGGGGCGGGAGCGAGCGCATCGAGAGGCAGCACAGACAAGGCAAGATGACCGCCCGCGAGCGTATCGAGGCTATCCTGGACCCAGGGAGCTTCGTGGAACTGGACGCATTCCTCACCCACCAGTGCCACGACTTCGGCATGGAGCGCAACCGCATACCCGGGGATGGCGTGGTCACCGGGCACGGCACCATCGACGGCCGCCAGGTGTACATCTTCGCCCAGGACTTCACCGTCTTCGCCGGCTCGGTCGGGAAGATGCACGCCATGAAGATCTGCAAGGTGGTCGACCTCGCGGTAAAGAACGGCAGCCCCGTGGTCGGGATATACGATTCCGGGGGCGCCAGGATACAGG
>DATIXC010000203.1:0-2978 GCA_035518995.1 Methanomassiliicoccales archaeon
TGCAGAAGTCATTGGCCTCGAGGTACGCAAGGCCCTCCTCCGGGTCCATGTCCCTGACCACCTTGGGGTCGCCAGGGTCCCGCTTCAGCAGAAGGACGTGGTACAAGGAGGTCATGGGGACCACCCCGGTGGCGCCGACGATCCACCTCACGTTCAGTATGGCCCTTTCGTTCCCATCTAAGGTGGCCCTCTCCACCAAGGGCTGGAACTCCTTCCAGATGCCTCCGATATCGCCCTCGACGTAGCAGTTCTTCTCCGAGGCGAAGGCCAGGTGCCTCTTCTCCGAGAGGCGGACGAAGAACCAGTCGTCGGTCACCAGGCGCGCCTCCGGATGGCGGAGGAGGCCCCAGGAATGCGTGGTCTTGCCGGTCTTCGAGGGGGCGATGAGTGCCACGCCCTTCCCGGCCACGTCGATCGCCGCCCCGTGCACCGAGTGGATGCCGTGGGCGTCCTCTAGGACATCTCCGGCGATGGCCAGAGCCACGCTCTTGACGTAGCCGTAGTAATGGATGTTGAACATGAAGGCGGTGCGAGAGAGAGGGTCGTACAGCACGCCAGCGGGCATGGAGGCGTCGTCCAGCACCACCAAGCGGCCGTGCGAGCGCACGTTCTCGGCCATGGCGTAGAAGTTGTCCTCCCAGGTCCTCCGCAAAAGGTCCTGGTCTGTTAGCAGCTTGATGCAGCAGCCGTAGATCTCGGACTTGCGCGTGAAGAGGATGCGGCCGTCGAACCTGGACGCGAGCGCCTGCTTCTCCTCGGGGGAGACCAATCGCACCGAATAGCTCATCGAGACCATTCCTGCAAAGGCTCCCCGCCTACTTGCTCCTGCCGTTCAGGGACTTGAGCAGCTTGTACTCCAGCGAATCGATGAGCGCGAGCAGGCTTGCCTCGATGATGTTCTCCGAGACGCCGACCGTGGTCCAGGTCATCGTCCCGTCCGTGGAGCGGATGAGCACCCGCACCACCGCCGCGGTGGCCTCCTTGGCGTCTATGACCCTGACCTTGTAGTCGATGAGGCGGATGTGCTTGATCTCGGGGTAGAAGCGCTCCAGGGCCTTCCTCAATGCCTTGTCCAGGGCGTTGACCGGGCCGTTCCCGTCCGAGGCGGTGTGCTCGACCAGCCCGTTCGGGTCCACCACTTTCACCGACGCCTCCGAGCGCATGGTGTCGCCCGAGACGTCCACGAAGATGCGGAAGCCCTCGAGCTTGAAGGGCTCGAAGTTCTCGCCCCTCAGGCGACGGACCAGCAGCTCGAAGGAGGCCTCCGCAGCCTCGAACTGGTATCCCTTGGACTCCATCTCCTTGAGCTTCTCCAGGATGGACCGGCCTTTGTCCCTCTCCTCCTCGATGCCCAGCTCCTTGGCCTTGGCCAGGATATTAGATGTGCCGGCGAGCTCCGAGACCAGTATGCGCCGCGAGTTGCCCACGCTCTCCGGCGGGACGTGCTCGTAGGTGCGAGGGTCCTTGAGCACGGCGCTGACGTGCACGCCCCCCTTGTGCGCGAAGGCGCTCCTCCCCACGTAAGGCAGCCTCTGGTCCGGGAGGACGTTGGCCACGTCCCCCACGAAGGTCGCCGTGGCCGTTAGGGCGGTTAGGTCCCGGACGCTGGTCCTCTTTCCCATCTTGAGCATGAGGGCGGGGATGATGGAGCAGAGGTTGGCGTTGCCGCACCTCTCACCTAGCCCGTTCATGGTGCCCTGAACCATGCTGGCCCCCGACTCCACCGCCACCAGGGAGTTGGCCACGGCCAGCTCGGCGTCGTTGTGGGCGTGCACGCCCACCTGGGCCTTGCATGAGCCACGCACCTCGCGCACGGCCTCGGCCACCTCGCTGGGCAGCCTCCCACCGTTGGTGTCACACAACACCAGGCACTCCGACCCGGCCGCCTCGGCGACGGAGAGCGCTTTCATGGCATAATCGTGGTTGGCCTTCCAGCCATCGAAGAAGTGCTCGGCGTCGAAGATGACCTTCCTGCCCTTGGAGGCGAGGTGGGAGACGGAGTCCTCGATTATCTCCAGGTTCTCCTTGAGGGAGACCCCAAGGGCGCGCTCCGCGTGCAAATCCCAGGTCTTGCCGAAGATGCAAACGAACTCCGTCCCGGAATCGATCAGCGAGCGCATGTTGGCGTCCTGCGCGGCCCTTACCGAGGCCTTGCGCGTCGTGCCGAAGGGCACGAGCTTGACGTTGCTCAGTTCCAGCTTCTGCGCCGCCTTGAAGAACGCCTTGTCCTTGGGGTTGGAGGCGGGGAACCCGCCCTCCACGAAATCGATGCCGAAGGAATCCAAGCGGGCAAGGACGTCCAACTTATCCTCGGGGGAGAAGGAGACCCCTTCGGTCTGGGCCCCGTCCCTCAAGGTCGTGTCGTACAAGCTAACTCGATCGACCAATAAATAAATCCCTTCTTGACGATTTATTTGCCATGGTCACAACCTGCCGTGGCATGGCGTAGCAATAGGCTCCTATTTAAAGGCTGGCTCCTTCACCTGTCCGCCTTCCGGGAGGCGCAGTCCTCCTTCAGCAGGGCGACGATGTCGCTAAGGATGGCCGACGCCGTCTCCATCTTGCCCGCGCCGTGGCCCGCCACGGTGATGTCCCCCGCCAGGTCGGTCATGAGCTGGAAGATGTTGAGCGTGCCACCTATGGCCAGGGGATGCCCGATCGGCACCAGCCGCGGCGAGACCTCCAACCTCGCCTCGGAGATTTCGGCGACGAGCCTGACCACCTTCCTCTCCTCCGCCGCCAGCTCCACCGCCTCCAGCGATACGCCCCTTATGCCTGTCCGCCTCACGTCGTCGAACTTTACTTCCCGGCGGAAAATGGCGTTGGCCAGGATGGCGGCCTTGGCCGCTGAGTCGATGCCGTCTATGTCGTAGGACGGGTCACGCTCGGCGTAGCCCATCTCCTGGGCCTCCCTTAGGGCCTGGTCGAACGGAAGGCCCTCGTCCTTCATCCGGTTCAGGATGAAGTTGCAGGTGCCG
>DATIXC010000204.1:0-4229 GCA_035518995.1 Methanomassiliicoccales archaeon
TTGTCGAACCTTTTGGCCCAGATGGTCCTGATCTCGCTGGCCTGGGCCTGGCCGACCCTCTTCTCGCCCTTCTCGATGGCCGTCACCACCACGTTGGAGTCCCCCACGAACAGCTCGTCCCCGACGGCCACCAGCTCATCCTCCCCAAGTTCTAGGTCCAGCTTCTTGGTCTTCCCTAGGTCGCTGAGCAGGACCGGGACCCTGGTCGACTTGGGCTCGCGGACCACGACGGCGTGAATGTGCTGGCATTCCTGGCATTTCACCGTGGTCTCAAGGACGTCCCCGCCCTTGGATATCCTTCCCTTCAGCACCTCGTGCAGCGTCTTGTCGCCGCAGGAGGGGCAATCCAGATAGAGTGAATTGGGAATCGCCATCTCATCCCTCCGCTGAGAACTTGATCATTTCCATATCGCCCCGCGTTATTGAATCTATCTTCTTACCTCGAAGGGGGCGTCATGGCCCGGGACCACGACGTCCGCCCAGTCTGCTATCCTCTTCATGCTCCTCAGGGCCTTCTCAGGGTCGTAATTGACCCCTGGAGGGACCCACTTCAGGTAATTGTCCCTTATCGGGAGGGCGTCGCCCACTATTGCGTACTTCCTCTCCGCCTCCACGAAGAGGCTCACGCTCCCGGGGGTATGGCCAGGGGTCCGCACCAGACGGGCAGTTGGGTCGATCTGGCTCTCCTCGTCCTCCTTTTGTGGTTCTGAGCTGAACATGATCACTTTGGCGTTGGCGAATAAGTCGTTGTTCTCGCGGTGGTCGTGGTGGTCGTGGGTTATCACCAGGATATCCACGTCCTCTGGGCGTACTTTGAGACTGTCAAGGGCGGAAATGAGCTTCTGCCGGTTGGAGCTCGAGGACGTGTCCACGACGATGATATGGCTTCCTGTCCGGACGAGCGTTGAGGAGCTGCGCGCCTCCAGCACCACCTTGCCGTCCCTTCGGATCATGCCCTCGCAGAGGACGTCGACTTTGGCCTTCATTTCAGCTTCACCTCATAACCGCAATCGCTCACTAATCTGTCACCCTTATAAATGAAGTTGGACCCGCACTTGGGGCATTTGGCCTTGGTGGCGAAGTACTCCAGCCATGCCTTCCTGACGTCGGCTTGCTTCTCTCCTTGGATCCTCTCAAGTGCGCTCTTGAGCTCCGGGGTCGTGGCCAGGGGTTCCAGGCCTTCGTCCTTGTACTTGACGGCCTTCCTCGTCTTCTCGGTCTTGCCAAGGAGCAGGCCCAGCGCCATGCCGGCCAGGAAACCTCCGAGGTGGGCGGCGTACGCTATCCCGCTGGTGCCCATTCCCAGGACGAACGGAAGCTGGGAGGCGAAGAAGGCCAGAGTGGCGGCCCAGACCGGGACGTTGGGCAGGACAATGATGAGCAAGGGAAGGGTCAACTTGTCCCGAGGATAGAGGATGAAGAGGCCGCCGACCAGGCCGGAGATGGCCCCTGATGCGCCGATGATCACGGCGTAGCTCCCCCACATGACCAAGGACTGGAGGATCAGGCCAAGGACGCCAGCGACCAGGTAGATCGCGAGCACTTTGTACTTGCCGATCCTCTCCTCCAAAGGCCACCCGAAGAGGAAGAGGAAGAGCATGTTGGCGAAGATGTGATATATGCTGGCATGCACGAACATGCTGGTGAAGATGGTGTAGAGGTCCTGTCCGGTCTGAAGGTAAATCGGGCGGAAGCCGAGCTCCAACTCGATGGTGGCCATCGGCCCGAGTATCTCCAAGAAGAAAACGACCAGATTCCCAATCAGAAGCATCAGGGTGAGGGAGAAGCGCTTGAGCATCCCCAGGGCCAGGGTGGCGACCATCACGACTATCGCCACGATCGAGAAGGCGTCCATGTCGCGATGCCCTATCTGATGGATGGATAAGTTGATTTCGTTTCGGGGATCGACCGGGCAAGGACCGCCAAACCATTTATTTCCGCAAGTGCGTTTCGGAGCGAGAAAGTTACATGGGGAGCATGGCGGACGGAGATAAAGGGATAGTAATCCGGGAGATCGGGGCTTCCTGGGAGCGCGCCAAGGGGATGCGATTGGTGCTCCGGGTCGATCTGGCCGTCAGCATCATAATGCCGATTGTGCTCTTCTTTTTTTACGGCAACCTCTTTGGCTATTCCTATTGGAGTACCATCCTTCTTCCCTCGCTCCTCTTCGTCATGGCGATGCTTGCGCTATTAGTCCTGCAGTTCGTGTTCATTAGGACGATTGGGAGCATCACGGTCTATAGCAATGGAATCCAGTTCCCTCGGGCCATCATACACAAACTGTCCAGACGCTCGAATTTCGTTCCCCGGAGGAACATTGCCGTCGTGGAGGTCGTCCAATCATCCCCGAATCAGGGCAACGTCCGTGGGGATTATCTCATCTTCAACGTCAGGGACGATGGGGGGAGGACCTATTGGAGCGGCCCGCGGGCCAGGAACGACGTGACGGCGGTGGGCGATTACTTCCGCAAGGAATGGCAGGTCAAAGTGGAATGGAAGGGAGCAGAATCGAAACCGAGTGCGCCGTCGACAACGTCGTACTCAGCTCCGAACCCGCCCTATCGGAGCGAGGGGGCGCGCAAGATACCGGTGGAGCCGGCCCCTAACCTGTTCTGCCCTAACTGCGGGGCACAGGCATCCCCCAGCAACGAATTCTGCCCGATGTGCGGCCACAAGTCCGGAGCCCCCGTCGCCAGGTATGCCCCCACCTATGCGCCGCCCCCGCCTCCCGCACCTCCGCAGGTCCAGGAGAGGTCACCATTGCCAACCTACATGCAGAAGAGCCCAAGGCTGGCCTTCCTGCTCGCCTTGATCCCAGGGATGTTCTGCATAATGGGCCTGGGACATTTCTATGTAAGGAAGAGGGCTAGAGGCCTCGTGCTCCTCATCGTCGGATTCTTCCTTGGCTTGTTGGCATGGGTCAGCCTTTCCATGGTGTTCAGTGAGAGCGAGTATGATCCTATTATCTACCTTATCACGACCATGATATTCTGGGCTCCATTCATCGCCATACTGCTCTGGTCGGCCTTCGACGCGTCGAAGCAAGCCACCAAGTTCAACCTCCTCCCTCCCGAAGGCGTGCTCAGGCAGGCCCCGGAATCCGGTGGACCGGGGTACAAGTGAGCCGGAGGCGGGGGTGGATATGAAGGTCGATGAGCGGATCCAGATTCAGGAATGCGAGTTCGTCTATCTTCCGTCGGAGGATACCTACCTCCTTCTCGAATGCATCGAGGTCCGGGAGGGGGAGAGGGTCTTGGAGATGGGATGCGGGACCGGGATCGTAGCGCTCCATTGCGCCAAGGCGGGGGGCCTGGTCACGGCCGTGGATATCAACCCCAAGGCGGTGAGTTGCGCCCGCGCCAACGCCAAGCGAAACGGCCTTGAGGTGGAGGTGATGCATTCGGACCTGTTCATGGAGGTTGAAGGCGCATTCGACCTGATTCTCTTCAATCCTCCTTATGTCCCCGATTTAATCAAAGGGGACATCGAGCGCTCCTGGGCCGGAGGCGAGGATGGAGTGAGAGTATTGGACCGCTTCCTGCGGGATGCGCCGTTCCACCTAGCCAAGGGGGGTAGGATCCTCGTTCTGCTGTCGACGACCATGAAGGACGCCCCTCTGCAGTGCGTTCTCTCCCAATTCGTCAGGGACACTTTGGCCTCGAGGAAGCTGTTCTTCGAGGAGATATGGGTCGAGAGGCTCTGCCTACCCTAGCTCTGCAGCAACCTTGATATCTCCTTCTTCAGGAGCTCGCTCGCCGTCCTGCCGTCGACCTTCCCCCTTAGGCGCTCCATGACCGGGCCCATCAATGGCCCGACCGCGCCCAGGCCCTTCTCACGGACGAAGGCCTCGCGCTCCTTGACTATAGCGGCCACGACCGCCTCCGCCTCCCCGCTGTCCATGCGCTGCAGGCCCAGCTCATTTACGGCCTCGTCGATGCTCCTGCCCTCGCACATCTTCTTCAGCACCTGGGGCATGGCCTCCTTGGCGAACCTGCCCTCGTGCAACGAGGTGAACGCCCGGAGCAGTGCGGCATCGTCCAGCTTGGAGATGTCCGCCCCCTCCTTCTGGATCTCCGGCAGAGTGCTGAGCAAGGTCCGGGCCGCCGCTGCCGACAAATCGTACTTCGCCGCCGCCTCCTCGAACAGTTCCTCGTAACCGTCGCGGACTATCTGCCTAGCCTGCTGCTCGTGGATGCCGTACTTGGTCACGAAGCGCAGCACCTTCTGCT
>DATIXC010000205.1:0-9285 GCA_035518995.1 Methanomassiliicoccales archaeon
CCCATGAAGATAATGCACATCATGAAGGTCGGCGCCAAGAACCTCTCTCCCGCCAACTTCCCCAGCAGCCTGAAGCTTTACTACATAGTTATCCTGCTGGCGTTCACTGGGTTCCTGACGTTCTATACCGCATTCCCCATCTTCTTGAAGAGGGAGCTGGGGCTCACCATTTCTGAGGTTTTCGTCGTCTATTTGGCGAGCAGCGTGACCTCCGCGCTGACCTACTCCCTCGCCGGAAGATGGACATCGCTAGTGGGCGGGAAGAAGGTCCAGATGATGGCCTTCGCCGGACGCATCGTCCTCTTTCCCATGGTGTATGTGGTGGCCATGCTGCAACTGCAATTCTGGCCGATGATGGTCCTCCTATGCCTATTGCACGCGGGCATTGGCTTCTGCTGGGCCAACCTGAGCGTGGCTGGCAACTGCATCGTCTCGCGCATATCCTACAAGGACTTCCGGACCGAGTCGCTCGGCGCCTACAATGCCATCATGGGGATCGGGACGATCATTGGTTCCCTCGTCGGGGGCTTCGTTGCCCTCTCGCTAGGTTATGAAGTAACGTTCTTCGTCGCCTCGGCGTTCGTGGCAATGGCCCTAACACTGCTATTGCTGTTAAGTGTGGACAACGAGCCGGACGAGGCCACCTCCCCGCATGCCACGGAATGCTAGGAGCGCTCATGGCCTTTCGACGACCTGCGGGTCGAACTGTTCGTTCTAGGGCCTCAGCACGCCCGCTATCCGACGGCCCAAGGTGGTGGCCTTGGCCTCCTCTCCTTCCGCCAACGGTCCCTTCATGCCCTTGACGACGAACCCTTCGGGCGGAGCGACGATCTGGATGCCCGCATCCTCCATCATCTTGCTGAGCTTCTCCGCACCTCCCTTTCCCACATTCTCGAACCTGGTGTCGAAGGCCGTCCCCTTCTTTCCGGATGCGCCCGACGCGATTCCCAACTTGAGGGCCTTCTTGGCCTTACCGGTAGCCGACCAGGCATGCGTTGGCGTCCCGACGATCCAGGCGTCGGCGCCCTTGAAATCCTCCTCGGTGACACTATCCGCCTTCCTGATCTCAACGGTGGTGCCGACCTCTTTCATCCCCGCCGAGATGGCCAGGGCGATCTTCTCGGTGTTCCCGGACTCGGTGTCATACACGATGAGAGCCTTCACGGAAATTCCCCGATGGCCATGCGCGTCCGGCGCTTATCTGCGTTTCGCTCTGCCAAAACGGATCAGCTGGCCAATCAATTATTCGTGATAAGCGACGTAGATATCCGCCTCGATCATCGTCCCGCCTTGGAAAAAGTGATGGACGAAATAGAGGTTGCCTTGGTCGTCCAACGTTGGCTCACCTGCGAACGAGGAGACGATCAGCTCTGGTTCGCCCCAGGAGCCGTTGGCCCAGACGGACCGGAAGATGCCAGGAGTCCCCTGGTACGTCCTGCTGAACCAGAGCTCGCTCCCGTCCTGGCTGATGAAGGGCCAGCCCTCGTCGGCTGGAGAGTTCACCGCATGGACGTTCACCGGCTCCTGCCATTGGCCACCTACCAGATCTGAGCGCCATATGTCGAGGCCTCCCTCGCCTCCGGGTCGCTGCGAATGAAAGTAGAGGTGCTGGCCGTCGGCCGTGATGTGCATCTCACCCACCTGGTACTGCTGATTGATCTTATCGCCAGCGTACTCCCAGTCCGACCAATGCCCGTTCTCCATCCTAGCCGTGAAGAGGTTCACGCCTGTATAGCCCTCCCGCGCTGAGGCGAACCACATCTCGTCCCCTTGCACGAAGACCGCGCCATCCAGGGATAACCTGCCCTTGTCCTGTAGCCAAATGCGTGAAGGCTCGGACCAGCCAGTCCCGTTCCATTCCGAGCGCCAGATCCCGGACACGCCATCGAAGAGCTGATCGTTGGCCGGCTTGCGGACGTCCGGGGTGAAGAAGAAGTAGAAGGAGCTTCCGTCCGGGAGCACGAAGGGCGAGTCCTCCGCCCCGGCGGTGTTGATGGGGCCAGGGAGCGGGATCGGCTCCTGCCATGAGGGGGAATGAAGAATTGGAGGATAGAGGTCAGAGGCGGGAAGCATCTTCACGGCATCGGCAGGGATCGAGGGCTCGCGGTCCTTGGAGACGCTCTGGTCATCGCTCCCTGCCCCGAACATCAGGACGTAGACCAGGACGAGCATCAAAGCCACTGCCACGGCCCCCATGGCCATCGCCGCCTTCCTCATGCCATCCACTGAAAGATTGCAGAGCGCCGATATAATTCATGCGTCAAGAATGAAATGAAATCGAAAGGTCAAAGCCTCGCCCTGATCGCCGCCACGGACTCCCCGACCCTTTCCTCGACCCCATCCAGAAGGGAATCCAACCTCGCCTCCGCCGATGCGCGGTACTGCTCATCCTTGGTCGAGGCCAGGTTGACCTCGACGTTGAGGGCGGCGCCTTGAAGGCCGCTGAGGGCGCTGCGAAGGCCAACGGCCGCATCGCTCGCCGCGTTCTTGTTGCATTTTGGACCTACCTTCATCAAACGCTCGATGGTCTCCTTGCACAGGGTCGCTGTGCGCATGGGGACCTCAGTCGCAAGCTTGGTGGCGTCCTGTATCGATTTCGCACGAATGACCTTCTCCTCATCGGTCGCCTTGGGCAGCTTGAACGCCTCCATTACCTTCTGGTAGGCGGAGGCGTCCTCGTCTATGAGGAGCACCATGGCCTGGCGAAGGCTTTCGAACCTCTCCAGCTCCTCCCGCATCAAGGGCTGCGCCTCTTCGTAGCCCTTCTTGTCGAGGGTGAGCCGACAGACCATGGCCCCCAGTGAGGCGCCCATGGCTCCGGCGAGGCAGGAGGCGCTTCCTCCCCCAGGGGTAGGCTCGGCCGAGGCCAGCTTGGCCAGGAACTGCTCGACCCCCAGGGCGCGCAACGGCATGGCCTCGGAGGCCAAGCTCTCCAGCCTCCTCTCGATTATCTGTTCCCTCGACCAGCCCTTGCCCAGCTGGAGCTCGTGCTCGGCGGCGGCGAACAGCGCGTCCGCAGGGACCATGCCGTAGATCTCGGTCTCAGTAACCTCCAGGCCCATGAGCCTGGCTTCGACCCTGATGGCCTCGAGGACCACGTGGACAGGGGTCTTGTGGAAATTGGTCAGGTTCATGGAGACCTGCACGAAGGGCTTGGTGCGGAACCCCATGGCCTTGACGAACTGGAATCCCCCATCCTTCTCCCTTATCCGCTTGGCTATCTCCTTGGCCTTCTCCACGTCGTCAGTGCTCAGGTAGGCGTTGTAGGCGATTAGGAACTCGCGCGCCCCTATGACCGTCGCCCCGGCCTTGGGCAGAATGGAAGGCCCGAAGTCCGGCCTGCGGTCGGGGTCCGTCAGGATCGCCTGCTTCAACCCCTCGTACTGGCCTATTCGCAGGTTCGCCAAGTTCATGCGGTCCGGCCTGCTGGCGGCGGCCTCGTAGAGGTAAGTGGGTATGCCGAGCTCGCGGGAAACCCTCTCGGCCAGTCGCCGGGCGATGGGCACGCACTCCTCCAAGGTGATGCCGCTAACGGGCACGAAGGGCACCACGTCTGTGGCCCCGATGCGGGGATGCTCCCCCTTGTGGAGGTCCATGTCGATGAGCTCGGCAGCCTTCCTTATGGCCGCGAACGCCGCTTCGGACACCTGCAACGGCTCACCCACCAGGGTCACGACCGAGCGGTTGTGGTCGGGGTCGCTCCTCACATCGAGGACCTTCACGTTGGCGGAGGACCTCATCGCAGCGACGATGGCCTCCACCACCTCCAGCCTCCTTCCTTCGCTGAAGTTCGGGACGCATTCCACGAGCACCATAGAACTCACCCTCCTGAGGGACTTGGGGATTTTACGACCCTCTTCCCGCCCTTGATGATGAGCGAGGGAGCGAGGGCCCCCTGCCGGTACAGAATCTCCTCGTAGGATTCGCAAGGGAACCCTATCAGGTCAGCCAGCATCCCTGCCATTATCGACCCTCGGTCCGCCAGGCCCAAGGCCCTCGCCGCTCTGCAGGTAACACCGGCCAGGGTCTCCGCCGCTGTCAGCTTCTGGTTAGCCGACAGTAGTGAGGCTTGGATGAGAAGCCCACCCATGGGAGCTGTACCAGGGTTCCAATCGCTGGCAATCGCCAAGCACAGGCCGGCGTCGAGCATCCGCCTGGCGGGAGCGAAGGGGTCCCCTAGACCGAGAGAGCTGCCGGGGAGCACGACTGCGACCACGCCCTTCTCCTTGAGCCACCTGAACTCCCGGTCAGTCGACCTCTCCAGATGATCGGCGCTGATCGCACCCACCCTGGCGGCAACGGCCGACCCTCCCATCACGAACTGGTCCGCATGCACCACGGGGACGAACCCCATCCCCTTTGCCTGGAAGAGGTAGCCCTCGGCGAGATCGGGCGGGAAAGCGCCCCGGTCGATGTAAGCGTCCACCCTTTGCGCGAGACCCTCCTTCTTTACCACGGGGAGCAGCTTGCTGACAAGGAAGTCCAGGTACTGCTGGTCCGTCCTGAACTCGGGCGGGCGGACGTGGGCCGCCAAGCAGGTCGGTACCAACCTGGGATAGGGGTCGCTGGACTGGTTCACACGGCGAATGGCCCGCAGCATCTTGAGCTCGTTCTCCAGGTCAAGGCCGTACCCGCTCTTGACCTCGCAGGTGGTTACGCCTCGCACCAGGTGCTCCAAGGCCCTGTCCGCTAGTAAGGAGGCGAGCTCTTCCTCGGAGGCGGTCCTGGTGCTGCGCACCGTGCTCATTATGCCCCCTCCTTTCTCTGATATCTGGATGTACGTCTCGCCCGATAATCGCTTGGAATATTCCCTGGCCCTCGAGCCAGCGAAGCAGATATGCGTATGGCAGTCCACGAGGCCGGGCAGGAGGACCGTTTTCTTACTGATCGAGGTGTGACCGATTGGGCTTCCCTTCACCTCGCTAAGCTCCCTAACCTGCTTGAAGGTCTGGCCGTCCAGGATGTCGAAAATCCTGTCCCCCTCTATGATGACGCCACCATCCCGGATTATCTCGAGCTGATCATCCACCAACGGGCCGCTATCGGGCATACGGGCCATGGTGACTATCTCAGAGAAGGGGCCCAGAAGTTTCTTCGTCATCGCTCCACCTTGCGAGGATGTCCTTGTCATTCGCGCCGCGATGATAAATAGCGTTCTGCTCAGGGTGGGTTCACTTCTTCATCCTCTTGCCCACGACCTTCTCTACCAGACCTTCAGGGGGCATGTTAGGCATGGTCATAAGGCCATCGTTGGCTTCGTTCCAGGCCTCGGCGGTCTCGATGGCGGCGGGATTGCCCGCCCAGGCACGCCGGGCTATGCCACATGCGACGTCCCAGTCCAAGGCACCGTGGATCACGCCGTCGACTTTTCTGCTGCCATCCAGCACAAGGCCGAAACCACCGTTGACCGCCTTGCCAGTACCGACCCCTCCGCCATTGGAGAGCACGACCATGGTCATGCCCCTTGCAGCGTTGCCGGCCCAGCATTGATGGCTCATCTCGGCCATGATGTTGCTGCCGTCCTTAATGTTCGCCGTCTCGCGGAAGGGGCTGTCCGTGCCACTTACGTCGTGATGGTCCCTCCCCAACATGATAGGTCCGATCTCGCCCTTCCGGACCATCTCATTGAATCGCATGGCGATCCGAACCCGCCCCATCCCATCAGCATACAGGATGCGGGCCTTCGTTCCCACCACCAAGTTGTTGCTCCCGGCATCCCTCAGCCAAAGGTAGTTGTCGCGGTCTTGCCCCCTCTTAATCTTCCTCGATAGCCATATCTCCTTGATTATCTCCATGGCCGCCCTGTCCGTGCCGTCAAGGTCCTCCTGCCGTCCGCTCAGGCAGACCCAGCGGAACGGCCCATACCCGTAGTCGAAGCATATCGGCCCTATCAGGTCCTCGACGTACGAGGGCAGGACGAACCCGTGCCTGGCATCGCCATCCACGGCTATCCCCGTCTCACCCGCGTCGAAGATGGCCTTGAGGAAAGAGTTGCCATAGTCCCAGAACTTCGTCCCGCGCTCCTTCATACCCATTATCAACCGGAACTGCCGCTTGAGAGAGGCGTCCACCCTCTTCCTGAAGCTTATCGGGTCGCCGGCCAGCAGGCGCCTCCCTTCTTCGAAAGGGATGCCGACAGGAGTGTAACCCCCCTCGTACACCGCGTGGCAGGAGGTCTGGTCGGAGGCTAGCTCCACGCTGATACCGTTGTCAAGGACGTGCTGCCATAGGTCCACCACGTTGCCATAGTAGGCGATCGACATCGGCTTTCTCGAGCCGCGCAGCTCGCTTACCCATTCGAAGATTTCGTCAAGGTCACCGGACCACCTGGTGAGCCAGCCCTGTTGCGACCTGGTCTTTATCCTTGAGATGTCAACCTCGGCAATCACCCCTATCCCGCCGGCGATCTCTATGGCCTTGGCCTGCGCCCCGCTCATCCCTCCCAGGCCGGAGCTGAGAAACACTATGCCAGCCAGGTTGTCCTCGCTGCCAATCCCCAGGTACTTACGGGCGGCATTTAGCAGCGTCAGATATGTGCCGTGCACGATACCCTGGGGTCCGATGTACATCCATCCTCCAGCCGTCATCTGGGCGTAGTTGCAGACACCCATGGCCTGAGCCCTCTGGAAGTCCGTAGGGTTGTCGTAAACTCCGACCATTAGTCCGTTCGTGAGTATGGCCCGTGGAGCCTCTGGGGCAGAGGGGAAAAGCCCGAGAGGATGTCCGGACATCACGGCCAGTGTCTGGTCATTGCTCATGGCCTCCAAGTATTTCTTGATCAATCGGTACTGCAACCAGTTCGAGCACACTTGGCCAGTCTCGCCGTAGGTCACCAGCTCGTACGGATAGAGCGCCACCTCGAAATCCAGGTTGTTGTCGATCATGACCGAGATCGCCCTCGCCTCAAGGATGCCCTCGTACTCCTGGAACGGTCTTCCCCAGATCCTGCCTGGAGGACGGAAGCGGTAGGCGTAGATCCTCCCTCGGGTCAACAGCTCCTCGAGGAACTCAGGGGCCAGTTCCTCATGCCAAGAGACAGGGACGTAGCGCAAGGCGTTCTTCACCGCCAGGACGACCTCGCTTTGGCTGAGCTCGTGCTTGCGCTCAGGGGCCCTCCTCCAACCGCTCTCGAACTCAGGGTAGGGAGGCAACCTTCCCTCCAGTCCGAGGAGGACGACCTTGGATTTCTTCCTATCTTTCACTAAACTCCCTAGCACCGGTCTTGCACCTCCCTCACCATTAATTCTTTCCTAGGCGGAGGCTGGATTGGTAAGCTTGATAGCCGACTCGCTGCATTGCTCCCCGTCAATCGATGCCGTCCTCAGAGGTCAGCTACAGACGGTGGGTACTGCTCATCGCCTGCATTGGTTCGATGATGGCGCCCTTGGATAGCACCATCGTCAGCGTTTCACTCCCCCAGATAGCCCAGGACCTGGGAATGAGCTATGCCGAGATCATCTGGGTGCCGACCGCCTACCTCGTGGTCCTGGCGGTGATGATACTGGTCATGGGTCGGGTCTCCGATCTCTATGGCCGCAAGCCTATCTTCATCGCTGGTTTCGGCATCTTCGCCCTCGGTTCGCTCCTGTGCTCTGTGTCGACATCAGGCAACGAACTGATACTTTTCCGCGCAATTCAGGGATTCGGGGCGGCATGCTTCGGCGCCACTTCGACAGCCATAGTCACCGAGACCTTCCCCAGCAGCCAGAGGGGCAAGGCGCTGGGGATAAACGCCATGGCCATCTACGTGGGCCTTTCCCTCGGACCGCCTTTGGGAGGCCTGCTGACGCATGAGTTCGGTTGGAGATCGATCTTCTGGGCAACTGTCCCCTTGGGAGTCCTGGTTATGGGGCTGGCCTACTTCAAGCTGAGAGCCGTCCGACCAGAGTCCAAGAGGATAAGGTTCGACTTTCCCGGCCTGGTGCTCTTCTCTATCACCTTGGTCAGCCTGCTGGTGGCGCTCACCCTGGGGGAGCAGCTGGGCTGGGGGAGCACTATCATCCTGTGCCTTTCTGCGACGTGCGTCATAGGGTTCGCCCTATTCGTCTATGTGGAGCGTGGCAAGGGCGAATCTGCATTGCTGGACCCAAGGCTGTTCACACAGAACCGACTTTTTGCTGCCGCGAACATCTCCGCCTTCCTCAATTATACCTCGTTCTTCGGCGTAACCTTCATCATCTCATTCTATCTGCAAAGGGTGCTTGGCATGTCCGTCCTGGACGCTGGGTTGGTGCTGCTCATCATGCCCGTGACCATGGCCCTCATCTCCCCAATCGCTGGTAGGCTATCGGACCGATTGGGCTCCAGGGCGCTGGCGTCCTCGGGCATGTTCACCGTGGCCATAGCACTGGTCTGGCTGTCCACATTGGAGGTGGACTCTCCAGTCTGGCGAGTGGAGATCGGCCTGCTTTTGATCGGGATCGGGGTGGGTTTCTTCTCCAGCCCTAACACCAGCGCGGTCATGGGCTCGGTGGACAAACGGAGGCTGGGGATCGCCTCGGGGACTCTGGCGACGATGCGCTGCTCTGGGCAGGCGACGAGCTTGGCGGTCATGGGAGCGATCATAGCCACCGTGGCGGGGGCGGGGAGCCTCTCCGGGCTGTTCTCAGGCGATCCCACAAGCCTCATCGTTGGCGCGGATGAATTCGTCGAAGGGATGAACCTCGCGTTCCTTGTCTGTTCCCTCATCTCCATTGCAGGGGGGATCACTTCCTTGGCGCGGGGTAAGTCAGCGGCCAATTCGACCTGTGAGCCGCTGACCTAACTTTTCGCCGCGCTTTTGTAATTATGAGCGATTTAGGAATAATTCCGCTTGAAAATATAGCATCAGCTTATCTTTGATAGACTACACCGAGCCTGAATTAAATGGCTATGACATGGCCTCAATGGTAGTGCTCACAAAACGTATGTGGTGTAATAGTATGCGATAGCGCAAATTGCGACACCAATTATGAATGCTATCGCCACCACCATGTTGCCTTTTCCCTTTGGAGTCATCTATAGAAACCTCCTTTACCTGATCGGGTTTTTAGATATTATCTTTATCTCTCAGGGCCTAGACCCCAGGGCATCCCTGCAAACCCTAGATGAAGATGAAACAGTGCGATTGGTCGGCCAGTAAGCAATTGCTATCAGTCTTGATGGCAATCCAATCCACTCTTATAATCTGTTTAATGAAAAAATAAGAATTGTCTGGATGAGAGTAGTAGTGCAGGGAGGAGGATTCGAACCCCCGAACGCCTTCGCGATGAGACCCTGAATCTCACACCGTTGGCCAGGCTTGGT
>DATIXC010000206.1:0-12415 GCA_035518995.1 Methanomassiliicoccales archaeon
TCCGTGCGGTGGCGCTCGCCGGTCAGCTTGCCGGCGATGACCACGTGGCATCCCCTGGCGCCGGAGTCCATGACCCGGCGCACGGTGGAGTGCCCGGCCCGGCGGAAGTGCCATCCGCGCTCCAGCGCGAAGGCCAGCTTCTCCGCCATGATCTGGGCGTTGAGGTTGGGGTTGTCCACCTCCTGAACCTCCACCTGGGGGTTGTCGAACTTGAAGTCCTTCTCGATGGCGGTGGTCAGCATCTTGATGGCCGCGCCGCGGCGCCCGATGACGATGCCCGGGCGTTCGGTGATGAGCGTGACCCTGGTGCCCATCGGTGTGCGCTGCACCTCGACGCCGCCGAACCCCGCTCGGTCCACTGCTTTCATCAGGTACTCCTTGAGCAGCACCCGGCGAATGTTCTCAGTTATGAACTTCCTCTCATTGGCCAATTCACTCGACCTCCTCAAGAATTACCTCGATGTTCACTGTCTGCTGGTTCCAAGGGCTGCTACGCCCGTACGCCCTGGGCATGTGGCCGGGGATGGTCCGTCCCAGGTGGGCGGCGACAACCTTGACGCGCATGTTCTCGGCGTCCAGGCCCTTGTACTCGGCGTTGGCCTTGGCGTGCTCCAGAACCTGGCGGATGGCCTTGGCGGCCTTCTTCGGGAACCGTCCCGGGCCGACGCCCCTCTTGTGGGCGATGCCCATCTTGTACCGGCTCATCTGCACCGGCCTCTTCAGTGCCTCGACCTCCTCCAGCATGGAGATGGCAACGGCGACGTTCTTGCCGCGGATCATGCGGCAGACCTCGCGCGAATCCTTGGGGGAGATGGGCATCTCCTTGCCGATGGCTCGGGCGGTCACGTCCGGGTCGGCTTTTTGGGTGTATCCTGCCATGTTTCGCACCTCACTTCAGCGGCAGGAACTTGGACGACCTGGTCGCACCGACGCCGGGCCCGCTGTGGGTGACAGACTTGCGGGTCATTGCGAACTCTCCCAGGTAATGCCCAATCATCTCGGGCTTGATTTCGACTTCCTTGAACTCCTTGCCATTGTAGACTGCTACCTTCTTGCCCACGAACGTCGGAACGATGGGGATGTCGCGGCGGTGCGTGCGCACGACCTCCTCCTCGCCCTTGGCGATCTTGTCGAAGGTGACCTTCTGCTCCTCGTTGAGGCCGCGGATGAAGGTGCGGCGGACCCTCGACGGCATGAGCCCGATAACCTCGTCGAAGGGCATCTCCAGAAGCTCCACCATGGTGAAGCCGCGGTAGGTGAACTCCTTCTTGCGCCTCGCCGTGATTGCTCCTTTCTTCTTCCTCTGCTTCCTCCTCGAGGCTTTGGTCCCTGTGAGCGGTTTCTCATCAGCCATCAGGATCACTTCTCCTTCTTCTTCTTTTGAGGCGACAACCGGCCGACCTTCCTTCCGGGCGGGGCGTTACGGCTCACTGTGCTGGGCTTGCCAACATGTGGATGGCCGCCACCTCCGTGCGGGTGGTTGACCGCGTTCATCGCGATGCCTTTCACCTTGAAGTATGCCTTGCTCCTGGAGCGGTAGGCGTGGAACTTGTTGCCTGCCTTGCCGAAGGGCTTCTCCCCGTGCCCTCCTCCGGCCACCGTGCCGATTGAGGCACGGCACCTGGGATCGAACTCCTTGAAGTCGCCAGAGGGCATGAGGATAACGACCTTCTCGCCCCTGCTGACCACGGTGGCAGATGAGCCGGAGGTCCTAACGAACCTCCCCCCGTCCCCGGGACGAGCCTCGATGTTGTGGACGAGCGTCCCCTCTGGCAGAGCTGCCAGGGGCAGGACGTTGCCGGAGGCCAAGGGGGCGTTGCCGCCCACCACGATCTCCTGCCCGACCATCATCCCTTCCGCGGCGAGGACGTTCTGCACGTTGCCTCCGACCTCCACCTGGGCCAGGGGGCCCAAGCGGCCGGGGGCGTGCACGATGTCGACGATCTTGGCGGTGACGGCGCCCTCAGGATGCTTCACGGCCCCGATGTGCCTGTGGCTGGGCGAGCGATAGACTGGTCCGCCGCGCCCTCGCCTCTGCTGTCTGAGCTGTTTTCCCATTCATCCCACCTCAGAACACTCCGATCCTCATGCCGACGTCCTCGGCAGAGAAGCCCTCCGAGAGCTTGATGATCGCATGCTTGCCTTCCTTGTCTATCTTGGTGTACACTCGCGACACCTTCACATCGAACCGCCTCTCGAAGGCGGCCTTGATCTCCTGCTTGGTCGCGTCGCGCCTGACGATGAACTCCAACCGGTTTCCGTCCTTGAAGTCCTGGGTGGGCGTCCCGGTCATGTGGTTCATGGTCTTCTCTGTGACGTAAGGGTGCAACAATATCTGATCTATCCTGGACAAGCTCACCACTCTCCTACCTTCTTCAATGCGGCCTCGGAGAACACCGCCAATCGGCCGGCGTCCCCGCCGGGGGCCAGGGTGCCAGGGTTGAGCTGGTCCGGGGCCACGACCTCCACTCCCGCCAGGTTCTTGGCTCCCCTGAAGATCGGCGCCTCCTTGTTAGAGACGACGATCAGGACCGACCTGGACGATTTGTACCTGCGCCCGCGCATCTTCCCCTTGCCGGGCCGGACCTTCCTGCTGTCCTTGGCGCGGGACACGTCCTCCTGCAGTCCCACCGACTCCAGCGCCTTCACCACGTCGGAGGTGGTCTGCAGTCCTTCGACCGAGTCCTCGAAGACTATGGGCAGCGTGACGCCCTCCTTGAAATGGTGCCCACGGCCCTTGACCATGGCATCGTCGGACAAAGCCGCCAGGGCGGAACAGCGGGCCAAGGTCCTCTCCTTGCGGTTGACCTTCAGCTCCCACGACCTCTCAGGCTTGGGAGGGAAAGCTCGCCTGCCGCCCACGTTGTTGGGCGACTCGGCGCCCTTCGAGCCTTGGGATAGGCGCTGCACCCTTGCAGCCCCCCTGCCCTTGCCCCAGGTGGAAACGGCGTGCCTCATGCCCGCCTTGAACATTGAGCCATAGGGCTGCCGCTTGTTCGATTCCTCGGCGATGACTGCTCTTCTGATGACATCAGGGCGATAGGTAGTCTGGAAGGGCGAGGGGAGCTCGGCCTTCTTGACCACTTCGCCGCTCAGCGAGTAGACGTTGACATTCTTGCTGTTCATGGATTACGCCCCCTGCTTGCTCTCGGTGGAGACGTAGACGATGTTGGGCGCCTCCTTGAGCGGAGCGGTCTTCCTCACCGGATCGCGCAAACGGACCAGACGCTTGGTCGGCCCGGGCACGGAGCCGTGTATAAGAACGTAGGAATTGACGACCAGGCCATAGTGGAGGAAACCGCCCTTGGGGTTTACTTCCTCGCCTTTCTGGCCTATCTTGATGATTCGCTTGTTCATCTCCGTCCTCTGATGATAGCCTACCTGGCCAGCCTGGGGGACGGTGGGGCGGACATACCCAGGTCGCTTCGGGGCCAGTGTGCCTATCATTCGACGGTGCTTGCTGTTCTTGTGGCTAAGGAGCTTGAGACCCCAGCGCTTGATCGCGCCCTGGAAGCCCTTCCCCTTGGTGATGGCCGCCACGTCGATCATGGCGCCGTCCTTGGTGAACTCAGTGATGCTGATCTCCTTGCCCAGTATGCCCTTGGCGTACTCGAGGCGGGCATCGATGTTGCCGCCGCCGATCCGCAGCTCCATGAGCTCCGGCTTCTTCTTGGGAATGCCCTTCACTAGCTTCGGTTGGGTGTGCGCCAGGACCCTGATGTCCTCTATGTCTACTTCCCGGAGCTTCTCCCAGGCCGCGTCAGCCTTGACCTCCTTGGGTATGGGCAGAAGGCGGCTTAGAGTCTCATCGACCCCGGAAGCCCAGACCTCTCCAGCGGTTCTGAGGCCGTAGCGGGTGTTCTCGTAGATCCTGATGGCCGCCACCCTCATGGGTGGCACCTCGAGCACCGTGACCGGGACCTTGATCTCCTGTCCGGCGGTGGTGCTCTGCGGGCGGAAGTCTACGATGAAGGCGTGGGTCATTCCTGCTTTGTAGCCGGCGAACCCCTGAACCTTAGGGCCTTCGCTAATCTCTGGCCAGGCATCAAGCCTGGGGAATTGGCGCTTAGCCCTGACTCGGGGCGAGTACCCGTGCGATCCTTTCTTGGGACGTCTTTTGTTTGACATGGTTCCCCCTCTGCGCGGTTGTGCGAGAGAGCACACTCTCTGGTCGCTAACGCATGCAAGAGTGCATTTTCCTGAACCTTCGACCGTGACACCGTTTCAGCCGGCCAGAATGGTAGGCCGGCGGTAGAGGGATGCTGACGCATTGCCCATGGGGTCTGGTCGAACGTCCTCAGCGCGTTGAGCAATGTCGCATAATAGTTGTCATATATAAGCTGTTCGGTCGCTGGAGAGGCTCGGGAGTGCTCGCCTGGATGCCCCTCTCCGCTCTATGGGGGCATTAAGAGTTCGGCCTAGAGCTTCCCTTCCTTGGCCTTCTTCTGCAGGCGCTTCGAGCGCTCCTTCGAGGTGAAGCCCGTGGCCTGCTCCAGGAAGACGTTCCAGCGCTTGATGGTCTCGGCCTGCACGTCCAGGGGCTTGGTCTTGTCCGACTCGGAGGCGATGTCGATCGCGGTCTTGCTCAGCACCTTCGCCTCGACCTTGGTTATCGCCCCGTAGGACGAGACTAGCCTGCCCCCCTCCTCCTTGACGTTGCCGAAGGTCATGCCCATGATGTCCTTCAGTCCGTCCCCCTCGATCTTCGGATAGTGCCCCTTCCTGACTTCGTACTCCATGCGATCCCTTCCGATGCTCCGTGATAGCCATCGAGGATAAAAAATCAATCGAGGCCCAGGTCGTCGGCTAGATGGCGGTCGATGTCCACCGAGGTGCGCATGGCGTCCTGCAGCTCCAGCTGCGCCCTCCACCTGGTCTTGCACTCGCAGTCCAGGCCTTCCAGGTCCTTGATGTCCTGGCTCAGGGCGAACCTCTCGATGGCGGCGATGACGCCTGCGTCGCACTTGCCGCAGTTGTGCGCCCCCCTTGGCGTGCCGGCACCGCTTGGTGATGAGAAAAGCCTGGTCGAGGTCTTGGAGCTACCCTCATTGAGGACCTCCACCAATGTCCATAGCCAGGGAGGGCGGTAGTCGCCCCGCCGGAACAACGATTCCACCAAGGTGTCCCTCTGCACGTTGACGGGGTTCACGGAGATGCTCTCCGAGAGGCCCGAGGCGAATTCTATGGAAGAGAGCGTGTCCATGAGCGCCTGGCGTTCGGTCAGGTAGGGAGGTTTCAGGAGCAGGTAGGTCCGGACTCTGATCCCCTTGCTCTTGATGAGGCCAGCTGCCCTCTCGTAATCTGAGACGCTGAAGCCCTTGTTGATGCATTTGTGCAGGATGAGGTCGTTGGCGCTCTCCAGGCCCAAGGCGATCTCCACCTTTCCAGATGGTAGGCTGGAAAGGCTCTCCTCGGTGACGAACTCCGGCCGGCTCTCGAACAGGATGCGAGTGCAGGGCGAGAACTCATCGAGGATCCGCTGCCTGGTCGTCAGAGGCACCTCCCTTTCGTCCAGGAAGCTTCCGGAGGTGTAGATCTTGACCATCTCCTCGCCCTGGAACCTGGACTTGGCGACCTCCAGCTGCTCGAGCAGCTCCTCCTCGCCTATCCCGTCCTCGCTGGCCGCCTGGTTGTAGCCGCACATCAAGCAGCCCCGCTTGCGCGACCACCAGCAGCCGACGGTGCGGAGTATCACGACCAAGGCCTGGACCCTTTTCCCATCGACGAGGTCCTCCTCCTTCCAGATGGCTTCGGGCCGGTGCCTGTCCCTGGGTCTATCGTCTCGCATGTCGGGCTCAACCACTGACAAGCTGGTCCTTGTATATTACCATAGCAGTTATCGGATGCCGCCGAACGGCTATTGGTCCGGCAGCATCTTCTTGACCTGGGCATAGGTGAACACCGGTCCGTCCGTGCAGACGTAGACCCCGCCGATGTTGCACCTGCCGCACTTGCCGATGCCGCACTTCATCTTGTTCTCCAGCGTGGTGTAGATCTGCTCGTCCTTCCAGCCCAGCTTGGCCAGGCTGGCGATGCAGGTCTTGATCATGATGGGAGGGCCGCAAATGACGGCCAGCGCGTTCTCGGGGTCGCACCTCATCGCCGTCACGATGGTGGCCACGAACCCGGTGAACTTCCTGGTGGCTGGGTCGAACTTGGCCTGCTCCGGGTTCTTGTTGTCCACCGGCACCCACCCCGGTTCCTCGATGTCTATGGTCCTCCGGACGTCGATCGCCCCGCCCCTCTCCAGGGCATCGATCTCGGCCTTGTAGGAGAGGTCGAGCGAGCTCCTGGCCCCGTAGATCAGGTGCAGCTCGCCGTAGTCCTTCCTGTTGTCCACGACGTAGTTCATGACCGCCCTGACCGGGGCCATGCCCACCCCGCCGGCGATGAAGTAGATGTTCTTGCCCTTCCACTCCTCGACCGGGAAGCCGTTGCCGTATGGCCCCCGAATGCCGATCTCGTCCCCCACCTGCATCGTGTGCAGCTTCTCGGTCACGCGTCCCATGCGCTGCACGCTGAACTCGATGTACCCTTTGGTGGGCGACGAGGAGATGGCGAACATGGACTCCCCCTTGCCGAAGACCGAGACCATGCAGGTCTGGCCCGCCCTCCACTCCATCTTGGCGCCCTTGTCCTTGAAGGCCACCCGGAAGGTCTTGACCGCCCTCTCCCCAGGGGTCTCCTGCGTGATGCTGACGATCTCCGCGATCTGCGGCAGATAGTCGTTCCTCGCGCCCATCATTTCACCTCGCTGATGGCCTTGGTTATGTCCAGGCTCGCCGGGCAAAGGGCGATGCAGCGGCCGCAGCCGACGCAGAGGTAGCGTCCGATGTTGTCCTTGGAGTACTTGAACTTGTGATAGTAGCGGTTCCGGAGCTTCTGTCCCCTGACCATGCGCGGGTTGTGCCCCGAGGTGTGCATGGTGAAGACGGCGAACTGGCAGGAGTCCCAGGTCCTGACCCTCTCCCCGCCCCTCTCGTCGTTGATGTCGAAGCAGTGGCAGGTGGGGCAGTAGTAGGTGCAGGCGCCACAGCTCAGGCATCTCCTCGCCACCTCGTCCCAATAGGGGCTGGCGAAGGAAGAGTCCATCTTGGCGATGGCCTCGGCGGGGACCCTCCTCGAGAAGCCCTCCCCGGACCCGGAGCGTTTGACGATCTCCTCCTTGCGCCTCTCCTGGTCCGCGGTAGGCTTGCCGAGCTCGTTCCTCAGAGGCTCGAGCGCCTTCTCGCCCTTCTCCGTGATCGCCTCGACGTAGTAGGAGTCGCCCACGTCGTACATCATCACGTCGCTCCCCTCGGTCGCGGCGGGCGCCCCGCCGGTGGAGGGGCAGAAGCAGTAGGAGTCAGCGGGACCGTCGCAGGCGATGCCGAATATCGTGATCTTGTCCCGTCTGGCCTTGTAGTAGGCGTCGGTGAACTTGCCCCCGCAGAACACCTTGTCCATGACCGCGATGCCGATGGCGTCGCACGGCCTCACCCCGAAGATTATCTTCTCCCTCTCGTCGGGCTTGGCCGGCGTGACCTCGAACTTGCCTTCCTTCCTCTGGTAGGTAAGGAGCACCTCGGTCTGCGGGAAGATGATGGCCTTGGGCGGGGCGTCCGGCTTGCCTTCCAGCCTCACGTCCTTGGCCGATGCCGTCCTGCCCAGCTCCCTGTACTCGACGATGCCGCGCTTGTTCTTGACGGGGGCGTACACCGCGCTTTCCTTTTCCAGAGCGCCCAGCGCCTCGGCGACCTTGTCCTTCCTCAGGATGCCATTGCTCATTCCTTCAGCCCCCTCACATGATGAACCCGTTGTCGTCGTCCATGCAGGACATGGCGATCAACGGCTTCTGACCGGCCTCCTTGGCGGCCTCGTAGCCGAAAATCTCCTTGACGTCCTTCTCCAGCTTGGTGGTGAGCAGCCTCAGGGGCAGGCGCCGCGGACAGACGCGCTCGCACTCGCCGCAGTCCACACACCTCCCCACCAGGTGCGGCAGGCGGGCCAGATGGTATATGAGGTTCTCCGGGACGTTAACGGAGCGCTCCACCCACCTCGGCCGGTAGGCCTTCTCCTCGGCGGTGGTGTCCGGCCTGACGGCCACGTCCGTCGGGTCCAGCAGGCACTCGTCGCAGTAGCACACCGGGCAGGAGCGCTTGCAGGCGTGGCATCTGATGCAGTCCGCCAGGATCTCCTCCCACAGGGCCCAGCGTTCCTCGGGGGACATCCTCTCGATGTCCTCGACCTCGCCATAGTCCTTCTCGTCCTCCCGGACCTCCTCCGAGGCCAGGACGTCGGAGACGACCGGATTGCGCATGGCGCACTTCACGCACTTCTTGAACAGGGCGCCCCCGGCCCGCGGGTCCTCGACGCCCTCGCAGGGCACCCCGATGATGAACATCTCCCCCCGGGAGAGGATGTTCTCGTTTAGGAGCAGCAGGAGCGCCTTGGAGTCGCAGCCCCTGACCACCACGCCCACTGGCTGCACGACCTTGTCCTTGCCGTCGCGGGTCTTGCCCCTCTGGCTGCGCACCTCGAAGGTGAGGTAGGGCACCAGGTTGTTGACGCAGCGCCTGTTGAACGAGAGCCTGTCCAGCTCCTCCTCGGTCGCGGCGAAGACGGGAGTGCCCTCCTCGTTCCAGCCTATCACGCACTTGAGGCCCCTCTCCTTCATCGCCCTCTTCGCCTCCTCGCGGATCCTCTGGTCGCTCAGGTCATTCACCCCCCTCGCGCTTGATCTTGGATTGGAACTTGGTGTTCGGGCCAAGCTTCTTGACCTTCTCGACGGTGGTCCTGATCACGTCCGCGAACTTGCCCCCCTCGCTGGCCGAGACCCAGCTCATCTGGAAGCGGTCCGGCTCGATGCCCATGTACTCCATCATGCTCCTCAGGAGCTCGAGGTTGCGTCGGGTGTAGAGGTTGCCCTTGAGGTAGTGGCAGTCGCCTGGGTGGCAGCCTGAGACCAGCACCCCGTCGGCGCCGTCCTTGAGCGCCCGCAGCACGAACATGGGCGACACCCGGCCGGAGCACATCACTCTTATTATCCTGACGTTGGGCGGGTACTGGAGGCGGGAGACGCCCGCCAGGTCGGCCCCGGCGTAGGAGCACCAGTTGCACAGGAAGGCGACGATCCTCGGCTCGAACGCTTGCCCCCCGACCTCTGGAATGGTGCCGGTGGCCTTCTCGTCTGCGGCCCTGCTCGCGCTCATTCGCTCCCCTCCTCGCAGAACAACGCGTCGATGACCTCGATTATCTGCTCGTCCTTGAACCCCTTCTGCCTGATGGCACCGGACCTGCACACCGCGTTGCAGGTGCCGCAGCCCTTGCACAGCGCCTCGTTCACCTTGGCCTTCCCCTCGACCTTGTCGATGGCCCCGAACGGGCACACCTGGATGCAGAGCTCGCAGCCAGTGCAGCGGCTCGGGTTCACGGCGGCGATGATGCCCTCCGTCTCCACGAACTCCTTGGAGATGACCATGGCGGCGCGCGTGGCCGCCCCTGACGCCTGGGCTATGACCTCGTCGACGAACTTGGGCCAGTGCGCGGCCCCTGCCAGGAAGACGCCCTCAGTGGCGAAGTCCACTGGCCTGAGCTTCATGTGCGCCTCCAGGAAGAAGCCGTCCTTGCTCAGCGGCACCTTGAGCATCTTGGCCAGCTCCTCGTTGCCCTCGTTGGGCCTGATGCCGGTGGAGAGCACGACCAGGTCCGGGCGGACCTCGACCTCCTCCCCGAGGCCGACATCGAAGGCGCTCAGGCGCAAAACCTCGCCGTCCTGGGCCATCTCTGGCATATCGTCATCCCTCATCCTGATGAAGTTGACCCCGAGCCGTCCGGCCTCCCGGTACAGCTCCTCCCTGAACCCGTAGGTCCGGATGTCCTTGTGGAAGACGTACACCTCGGATTTGGGGTGCGCCTTCTTGACCCAGATGGCGTTCTTGACCGCGGTGGCGCAGCAGATGCGGCTGCAGTAGGGCACCTCCTCGTTCCTAGAACCGACGCACTGGATCATGGCCACCCTCTTGGCCCTCAGGCTCGACTCCTCCAACCGCCTCTCCAGCTCCAGCTGGGTCACAACTCTCCTGTCCTTGCCGTAGAGGTATTCGATGGGCCTGTACTCGTGGGCGCCTGTGGCCACGATGACCGCCCCCGCGGCGATCTCGCCGTCGGTCGTCTTGAGCTTGAAGTTGCCGACGAACCCGCCGACGTCCTTGACCTCGGTGTTGAGGTGCACCGTGACGTTCTTCGCGTCACGGACCTTGCCGATGAGCTCGTCCATGTAATCCCGGGGCCTCCGGGCTCCCTCCCTGTGATAGAGGTTCGCGAGGTTTCCGCCGAGCTGGCCTTCCTTCTCGATAAGATGGACTTGGTATCCTTGGTCGTTGATGTCCAGCGCGGCCGTCATCCCGGCCAATCCGCCCCCGATCACGGCCGCGGAGTGCAATACGGGGATCTTCGATTTCTTCAGCGGCTCCAGCATCCCCGCCTTGGCCACCGCCATCCTGACCAGGTCCTTGGCCTTCTTGGTCGCCTTCTCCGGCTCGTGCATATGGACCCATGAGCACTGGTCGCGGATGTTGGCCATCTCGAAGAGGTAGGCGTTGAGGCCCGCCTCGCGGATGGTGTTCTGGAAGAGCGGCTCGTGGGTGCGCGGGGTGCAGCTTGCCACTACCACGCGGTTGAGCTTCCTCTCCTTGATGACGTCCTTCATCTTCCCCTGGGTGTCGGAGGAGCAGGTGAAGATGTTCTCCCCAGCGTACACGACGCCAGGTAGGGTCTTGGCGTACTCCACGACCTCCTTCACCCTGACCGTCCCGCCGATGTTGATGCCGCAATGGCACACGAAGACGCCGATCCTCGGCTCCTGGCGAGCGACATCGATCTCCGGGGCGAACTGCTTCTCGGTGACCTGGGTGTTCCTGGCCTCGGAGATCAGGGCCGCGGCCTTGGCCACAGCCCCGGACGCCTCGGCGACCGTGGTGGGGATGTCCTTCGGGGCCGCGAACGAGCCGCTGACGAAGACCCCTGGCCTCGACGTGCTCAAGGGCGAGAAGGCATCCGTCTCGGCGAAGCCGAAATCATTCAGCTTGAATCCCAGCCTCCTGCTGAGCTTCTCCCCGTCCATGGCGGGCCTCATGCCCACGGAGAGCACCACCAGGTCGAACTCCTCGGTCCTGACCTCGTCCTCGACGCTGTACCTGAGGAGCAGGTTGTTGGTCGCGGGGTCCTCCTCGACGGAGGCGACCCTGCTCCCGCGGAACATCCTCACCCCGTACTCCTTCTCGGCCCTGGCACGGTAGTCCTCGAACTCCTTGCCCACGGCCCTGACGTCCATGAAGAATATGGTCGGTTTGAGGCCCGCCGTGTGCTCGCCGGCGATGATCGCCTCCTTTATGGCGTACATGCAGCAGACGGATGAGCAATAGGGGTTGCCCACCTTATCGTCCCTCGAGCCCACGCACTGGATGAACGCGACCTTCTGAGGGATGTCGCCATCGGACGGCCTCATCACCGTCCCGAAGAACGGGCCGGTGGCGCTCAGCATCCGCTCGAACTCTATGCTGGTCACGACGTTCCTGTAGCTGCCGTAGCCGTACTCCTTCTTCAGGCTGGCGTCGAACTCCTCGAATCCAGGGCAGAGGATGACCGAGCCGACCGAGAGCTCGATGGTCTTGTCAGAGAGCTCATAGTCGATGGCCTTGGCCACGCATGACAACTGGCAGGCGCCGCATCCGATGCAGAGGTCCTGGTCGATGCTGTAGACCAGAGGCACGGCTTGAGTGTACAGGACCGAGATGGCCTTCCTCCTCTTCAGGCCTTGATTGTAGTCATCGGCCGATTCGATGGGGCAGTTATCGGCGCAAACCCCACAGCCAGTGCACAGGTCGGCCTTGACCTTGGGCATCCTCTGGGCGACGGTGACCTTGAAATTGCCCGGTTCGCCCTCCAGCTTGGTGACCTCCGCGTTCGTGATCAGCTCTACGTTCTGGTGCCTTCCTACGGTCACCAGCTTGGGGGCCATGATGCACATGGAGCAGTCGTTGGTGGGGAAGGTCTTGTCCAGCTGGGCCATGGTGCCCCCGATGCTGGCCTTCTTCTCCACCAGGTAGACCTTGAAGCCGGAGTCGGCCAGGTCCAGGGCGGTCTGTATGCCTGAGATGCCCCCACCCACGACGAGAACGGAACCGATCTTCTCGGTCATCTCAGCCACCTCCAGCGACTATCGCCTTGTACCTCGGGGTGATGCCCACGATCGGCTCCATGGCGATCAGGTTCTTCGACCTTAGGGCCACGACCTGCTCCAGTATCTCGTACGGAGGGACCTCAAGCTCCCTTGCGAGCTCCTTGACCGAGAGGGCCCTCTCCCTGGTCGCCTGCAGGATGAAGTTCCTCTCGAACTCCTCTCTCAGCGCCTTGTCCGCGATGGCGTCCAGCT
>DATIXC010000207.1:0-8071 GCA_035518995.1 Methanomassiliicoccales archaeon
TGTCCACCCGGCGGTCGAACTCTGTCATCATCTGCTCGTGCGTCAGCGACTTCATCTCCATGATCTTGTCGAAGAGGAACGAATGGCCCTTGTACACGAACTTGTCCGTGGCCTGGTCCCACTCGTAGACGGTGTTGGTGATGAGCTCGTTGGTCTCGGGCTCGAAGCCGACGATCTCGATGACCTGCTTGATCCTCCTGACCAGGTCGGTGCCCACCCTCACGTGGGTCTGGATCATGACGTTGCGCAGGGCGGTGAGCAGGATCCTGGGGCAGTTGATGGGCGGGTTCTCCAGCCTGTTCACCATGCTCTTCACCGAGTCGGCGTGCATGGTCGAATAGGTGGTATGGCCAGTGGCCATGGCCTGGAACATGATGTACGTCTCCTTGCCTCGGACCTCGCCGACGATGATGTAGTTGGGGCGCTGCCTCAGGGCCGCGCGCACCAGGTCGTACATGTCGATCTCGCCGGCCGCCTTGCCGCTCGCCTCCTTCTCCCCCACACCAGTACGGGTCGTGCCAGGGATCCAGTTCTCATGGGGCAGGTTGATCTCGCGCGTGTCCTCCATGGTGACGATCTTGGCCCCTGGCGGGATGAAGAGCGCTATGGAGTTCAACGTGGCCGTCTTCCCCGAGGCGGTGCCCCCGGCGATGATCGCCGATTCGCCGTGCTCGACGCCGATCCACAGGTAGGCGACCATCTCTGGGCTGGCCGTGCCGAACTTGATCAGGTCGACGGGGGTGAAGGGCTTCTCCTTGAACCTACGGATGGTGAAGGTCCCGCCCCTGGTGGTCACCTCGTGCGAATAGGTAGCCTGGACGCGGTGGCCTTCGGGGGTGGTGCCGTCGAGGATGGGGTTGGAGACGGATATCTGCTTGCCGCAGCGCTGCGCCAGGGAGACGACGAAGGAGTTGAGCGACTCCTCGTCCTCGAACCTCAGCTGCGTCCTGATGCTCTCGAACTTGCGGTGGAACAGGAACAGCGGCACCCCTACGCCGTCGCAGGATATGTCCTCGACGTTCTCGTCGCGCATGAGCGCGTCAATGGGCCCGTAGCCGACGAAGTCTCGGATGATGAAGTAGCCTATCTTCTTCTTGGACGTCTGGTCCACGTGCATGCCGCGGGTCTCGAAGAACGAGTCCACCGCCTCGCGCAGGTAGCGGTCCTTGTGGAAGGTGGTAAGCTTCTCCCACTCGTAGCCTAGCGTCCTCTCCAAGGTGTCCTTGACCAGGCGCAGGAGCCTTCCCTCCTCCTCGTTAAGGCGCGGCTCCAAGGTCTCCAGGACGTACTCGGAGTTCTCGCTGTTGAAGGTGACGCGGATGTAGCTGTAAGGCTCGTAGACAGGGTAGAGGTCGACGATCTCGACATTGGGGTTCTCTATCTTCGGGATCTCGGTTATGCCCGAGCCCTTCCCCTTGGACCAATCGATCCTTTCCTGGATCTCGCCTGCGGGCAGCCGGACGATGCTCGCCCTCTTGGGGGAGAGCTTGCGCAGGAACTTGACGTACGAGTCACGGATCTTGTGGGTCTTGCCATCAACCGGCTCGGGCGCTATCGGGGCCTCCACCTGCGAGGCGCCTCCGCGACGGTCCTTCCTGATCCTCTTCCTATCGTCCCCCATCAAGAGGCCTCCACGGTGAACTGGGTGATGGCCCGGCTAAAGGTGAAGAAGCTGACGTTATAGATGACCAGCTTGACGGTCTGGGTGCTTGCGGAGTAGGGGTTGAGCGTGTAGTCGGTGTTGTTAACCAGGTTGTTGCCGGGGGCATGCAGGTACTGATAGAGGTAGTTGAACCAGGCCTGGCCGTTCAGGGTCTTGAATACCAGGACGATGGGGGTCTTGGAGTTCAGGTTTCCAGTAACATTGCCGTTGGTGTACATCTGCGAGTCCATGTAGATCAGGTCTATGTTCACGCCTGCGTTGCCTGTACCCGCCGCGCTGGAGTTCACTCCCACCATGTCGACCTGCTCGAAGGTCATGTTGATCTTCGAGGTCGCCGAAGGCTTGATGAGCGAGATGCTCGGGAAGGCCCTCATCGCCTGTCCGTCGGTCTGGCGGACCAAGATGGCGCCGTTCTCGTAGGTCACCCACTGCTGCACATAGTACCGGTTCGGCGCGTAGAACTCGATCTTCCCGCCGCTGTACTGGTCGTACTTGTAGAGCTTGCCGCCCGAGACCAAGGTGTAGTTGAAGATCGCATGGACGCTGCTGTTGCCGACGGAATATGGCTGATAGGTCAGCAATCCAGCCGTGGCCGAGGCGAATACCGGGATGCCGTCGGCGCCGAGGTCGATGGATTGGTACATGTTATGATTGGTCTCACCAGTGACGGAGAGGACGTCCACCTTGCCTCTCATCTCCCCGAATTGGTTCATGACCGTGTTCATGTGGGTCCGCTCGTTGTCCACCATCCAAATGGGTATGTACGAGTTGGTGAACAGCGTTAAGAAGGTCAAGAATACGAGAAGGGCCATTATCGTTCCAACTGTGGATGCGACTCCTCTCTCATCGCGGTCCCGCTTCAAGAAACGGCGGACTTGCGTAACTTTGCACACGCTTCGCTTGGGGCGCTCGAGCATCGGAAATCCAGTCCCCCATCCAGTCTGGTAATGATTATGAGAACTTCATAAATATATAAACGTAATGCTGCCAGTATCATCTGGAAGACACGTCCCAGAGAATGCCTAGATGCCCGGACCGGGCATCGAGAGCACCGGGCGAGGGCGCCTCGGTGCAGTCCCACTCCCACCGTTGGGAACATTTATAACGGCCCTCCCCTTTTTCGGTCAAGTCCGCCGCAGTAACTCAGTTGGGAGAGTGCAAGACTGAAGATCTTGAAGTCGCTGGTTCAAGTCCGGCCTGCGGCACTCCAATTCTAATGTCGGCAAACTTCTATTACCCGCCCCTATGATGGGGTAGCAGGCGGGACGATGATAGTAAAAGGGTTCGAGATCGCGGTCATCGAGGCCAAGAGGTTCTCCAAGGCGGGTGAGAAGGTCAACAACGTCAGGGTTGACCACAACAGCACGGTGACCCAGATCGTCAAGGGCGCGGAATCGACCGCGGTTATCGATTACCGCTTCACCACCAATTACGTAGGGCTTGGTTACATCAAGATCGAGGGGCAGGTCACCGTGGGGGGAGAGGTCGACGCGCTCATGGACGAATGGACCAGGAAGAACTCCATGCCCCCGGAATGGGCCAACCTGGTGCACAACACCGTCGTCCCCAACTGCATCCCCACCGCCCTTCTGGTGGCGAGGGACATCCGGCTGCCCCCGCCAGTGCCTATGCCTCACATCAACATCCAGCAAGCCGCCCCCCCCAAGAAGCCCGGGGACTACAGGGGGCCAGAGGTCGCCTGATCCCAAAATCTTGAATCCTAGCCGCGAAAGCAAGCTCTTCGATCGCTGCCGAGGCTCACCTGATGTGGTCGAGCGAGAACGACCCGATGCTCAGGCCATGCTTGCCCACCGTGTAGCGGATGTACGACCTCGATTGGACGTCGCAGATTCCTTGTATAGAGAAGTAGCTCTTCAGCTGGTCCAGTTTGAAGTCCACCATGCCGTCCATGATAGACCCCAGCATCTGGATCTCCTGCTCGCCGTGCATCCCCTTCTCTATCACGAACATGCTGACAGCGCCCTCGCGCTTGCGCCTGCCGCAGAACGGGTTCAGGAACCGGAAGGCGGTGTTGGGGTCGGAGTAGGCCACCAGGGTCGATACCGAGCGGAACGCCAGGCGATAGTACTTATGGTGCTCCCTGAACTCTTTGGCCACCTTGTCCGTGGCCTCCATTATGCCGTCGTGGTCCGTCGGCTCGTTTATGTAAATGGCATAGGGGTCGTCCGCGGCCTCGCCCATGCTCTTGGAGTAGGAATCGATGTACTTCACGAGCCCGCGGCGCTCGTACTCCTCGTACCCCGAGAGTATGGAGCGCATCTCCTCGCGGATGTCCTTGGGGGTCTTGTCAGTGATCACCCAGATGCACGGGACGCCCTTCCTGAGGCCCTCGGAGACGAACTGGGCGATCATCACTTCCTTGCCGACGAACGGCGGGCCGTGGATCAGCACGTTGGAGCCGAAGGGGATCCCTCCCAGCAGCAGGTCGTCCAAGCGGGAGTTGCCGGTCTTGACCTTGGCCACGTTGAACTCGATGGCCCGCTCCTCCTCGCGGCGCTTGATCTCGTCGTCGATGACCCCGGACTCGCGCATCCTGAGCTCCTCGCTCTTGGCGTTGAGGAACTTCTCCTTGGCGATGAGCTCCTCCTCCTTGTGCTGGACCTCGACCTTGAGCTCCTCCAGGCGCTTCTTGAGCTCCACCTCCTCGACGTTGGTGACCTCGCGCTTGGCCTCGTCCAGCTTGCGGCGCTCCCCGGCCATGAGCTTCTCGCGGTAGTCGAGGTCCTCCTCCCTGCGGAGCAGCTCCTGCTCCTTGTAGCCCACGACCTCCTTGATCTTGCGAAGCTCGTCGTCGCGCTCGCGCACGTCGATCTTGAGCCTGGCGATCTCCTCTTCCATCAGGAGCATGCGCTTCTCCTTGAGCTGGATCTCCTTGAGCTTCATCTCCAGCTCCTTGCTCGCCTGGTTGTCGTTCATCTTGGCGAACTTGAGCTCGTCCTCCTTCTGCTGCTCCTCCAGGCTCTTGCGCTTCAGCTCCTCGGCCAGGTACTCGACCTTGGCCTTGTAGTCCTTCTCCTTGTCCTGGAACTCGAGCTCCTTCTGCCGCAGCTCGGCCTGGAACCTCTCCTCCAGCTCGGACATGGACGAGGCGCCGACGCCATCACCGTTGGTGGGGGCGCGGCTCTGGTCCCTTTCCCTCGCCAGCAGCTTGGCCTCCCTCTCCGCGAGCTCGATCTGCTTCTTGATCAAGGACCTTTGGTCCTTGGGCATGGACGCCATCGCCGAGTCGAACTCCTTCTTCATCTCCTGGTTGTCCTTCAAGAGGCGGTCCAGGTCCGTGCGCGAAAGGCTCTCGCGCGCCGAGATGTCATGGAGCCTCTTCGCAAGGGCGGGCAGGCTCTCGTCTTGGACGCCCTCGGTGGGTTGGCTGCGGCGCAGCACCTCGATCACGGCCAATTTGAGCTCGGCCAATTCCTTGTCGCTCTTCTCCGGTCGCTCCAGGGGGCCACCTTCGACGATCCCATGGGAGACCGAGGAGATGGCATCGGTATCGCCCCTGTCCCCTTCGTTGAGCCAGGTCAGGAGGTCATCCTCCTCGCCGGTCAGCCAACGCCTGAGATCGGCGTCCTTGGACCTTTCAAAATCATCGTGCGCGATGTTGGCGGGGCCGGGCTTGACGGCCTCTAAAGCCGACACGCCCCCATCCTTCTTGGCGCTCGCCGCCTTTCTGGAGATGCCCAACCCTAACACCTTTGCCTGACAAACGCGCTGTTCTATCCGAGTCCCCGTGAACATATTAAAATATTTCGCTGTGAATAGCATTCTTGATTCCGAATCTGGCTAGTTGTTATTTGCAGTATGTGAGAACTAGGGCGGCGCGGTCCTCCAGGCTCGACGAGGTCGAGAGGCAATCCAGCGCAAAAAAAGGTTATATATCGTGGATACCTCCTTACTTGAGAAGCGGCCGTGGAGCGTGCTGGACGATGGAGACCCGGGTGCATGTCAAGATTAGCAAGGATGGCGACATGACCCTGAGGGAGGTCCTGCGGAAGATACAGGAGATACAGGCCGAGAACCCCGACCTCGACGTGTTCTTCGACGGCGACCTTTACGCCATCTGCTCGAGGCCCCGCAAGACCGGCGGAAAGGCGAAGGGCTGAGCTTAGCCTGGAAGAGGCCGTGATTTTCTCAAAGGGGCAAAATCGAAATACTAGGTTTCGTTACCTCTTGAAAGGGACAACATGGTCAAGAAATCCGACGTGCTGAAGGAGAAGGTCAAGGCCATCGACTTTGACAGGATCTCGACGGTCGCCGACTTGGTCGAGGCCTACAAGGACAGCTCGGTTCAGAGCAGGTCCATCGCCACCTGTGCCATCGCCTACGAGAAGGCGTTGAAGGACGAGGCACGGCCCACCATCATCCTCGGCCTCGCCGGCCCTTTGGTGGCCGCTGGCCTGAGGAAGGTCATCGCCGACATGGTGCGCTACGGCATAGTCGATGCCATCGTGACCATCGGGGCCATACCCTACCAGGACTTCTACCAGGCGCGGGGCTATCACCATTGGAAGACGTCACCCCGCACCGACGACCTGGCGCTGAGGGAGTTGTTCATCGACCGCATCTACGACACCCTCGTGGACGAGAACAAGTTCCGCGAGACCGACGCCGTGATCGGGAAGATCGCGGGCGGGCTCGAGCCCCGTGGCTACTCCAGCCGCGAGTTCATGCAGGTGCTGGGAAAGCATTGTGCTAAGGACGAGAACTCCATCCTTGGCAACGCCTACAAGTACGGGGTGCCGGTGTTCGTGCCGGCGCTCAACGACTCCTCCATAGGGATCGGGCTGACCGGCCTCTACGTGGAGAGGCGCAAGGCCAAGAAGGACTTCATGCGCATAGACCCGATCCGGGACAACTGGGAGCTGACCCAGCTCAAGATAAACTCCGAGAAGACCGGGGTGATCTACGTGGGAGGCGGGGTCCCCAAGAACTACATCCAGCAGACCGAGGTGATCTGCGAGACCCTGGGCTACGACAAGGGAGGGCACCATTACGCCATCCAGATAACCATGGACGCCCCCCAGTGGGGCGGGCTCTCCGGCTGCACCTTCGAGGAGGCGCAGTCCTGGGGCAAGATCAACCGCGACGCCGAGAAGTCTGTGGCCTACGTCGAGGCCTCCATCGGCCTCAGCCTGTTGGTGGGGTACGTGCTGCAGAAGAAGCTCTGGAAAGGGCGCAAGCGGCTCCAGTACGAATGGGACGTGGACATGCTCAAGGGCGTGAAGCAGGTCCCGATCAAGGTCTGACCGAAAAGGCCTAAGTCCCATATCCCCTCTCAAACGAAGGTTGCGAATGACGCGGCGAATCGGCAGGGCCACAATCGCCCTCTGGAACTCATACGACCCCAACAACTTCAGGGAGGCGCACCGTCGCGTCCTGGCTCGCGCGGGCCCTCTTGCGCTGGCCTTCGACATGAACCTGGCGACGTTCGGGTTCCCGTTCCCCAAGGACCTCTCCACCCCGCAGGAGATAGCGGACTGGGTAGGGACTACCACCAGCATCGGGGAGGATGGCTCCTACCTCAAGGAGCTCACGGCCAAAGGCCGCTTCCAGACCTTCCCCTACATGAGCAAGGGGATCCCCCCGCAACTGGGGCAGGTGGTGCTGACGACCTGCGACCCTGATCCAAAGAAGAGGAAGAGCGTGAAGGACGTGGTGTCGATGCTCCAGGAGGGCAGCAGCGTCTGCCTGGTCTTCGGCACCGGCCCCAAGGGCGTCCCCAAGGAGGTCCGGGAGATGGCCTATGACCATCTCGACATAACCTTCGGAGGGCATTCATTGGAGACCTGCACCGCTTTGGGCGCCGTGGCCGCGGTGGTCGCTCACGCGATAAGAGGGGCCGCCACTAACGATTAAACTGGTCTTGTCGCTGTGGCCGGCGCGCGGACATGGCTGATTCAGTATTTCGAATAATCAAGGTCCAGCGCCGAGGACCCCACTCCATCACCCTCGACCACCTCGCCCACTATCTTGGCCCCTCTTCCGAGGGCCTTGACGGCGTCCTTGGCGTCATCCTCGCGGAGGATCAAGGCGAATCCCATGCCCATGTTGAACGTCTGGTACATCTCGCGGTCCTCGATCCCGCCCAGCTCCTGGATCAGCTTGAATATCGGCTGCGGGCTCAGAGGCCTGGAGATGTCGAAGCGCACCTCCTTCTTCAGACGCACAAAGTTGCGCAGCCCGCCCCCTGTCACGTCGACCATGCCCCTGACCACGGTGCTCTTGAGGAGCCCTAGCACCTGGCGGACGTATACCAGCGTCGGGACGAGCAGTTCCTCGCCTACGCTCCCCTTCAATCCGGGCATCCTCTCGTCCAAGGCGACGCCGCTTCTCTCCAGGACCCTCCTGGCCAGCGTCATACCGTTGGAATGCACCCCGGAGGAAGGGAGG
>DATIXC010000208.1:0-2954 GCA_035518995.1 Methanomassiliicoccales archaeon
TCCTCGAGCTCGATGAGCGTGATGTACCTCTGAGCCTCGCGATTCAACGTGGCTAGGGAGTCAAGGACCTCGAGGCCCTCTCCGACGGGGTAATGCGCCTCAAGGGCATCGATGAGCCTGGAACGGGCAGAGATCACCGCGTCCTTCAATTCCACACCGAGGGCCAGGTACCCGGTGATGTACGATGAGAGGTTGCATCCGCTGCCATGCGGCCTCACCTCGACCCGGGGCGCGCGCACCTCAATGAACTCTTCCTCAAAATAGAGGAGGTCGATAACCTGGTCGCCCTCAAAGTGTCCGCCCTTGAGCAGGACGCCCCCCGCTCCGAGCTCGGAAATGGAAAGACATGCCACCTTCGCCTCCGAGAGGTCCCGAACCTTTTTCCCGGTGAGCGTCTCGGCCTCCGAACGGTTAGGGGTGACCAACGACGCCAGGGGGATGATCTTTTCCCTCAAGGCTTTCAGCAATCCCTTCCCTTGGAGCGAGTCTCCCACGCCCGCGACCATGACTGGGTCCACGACCATGGGGCTGCCTTCCGTCGCCAAGCGAGTGGCGACGGCATCGGCTATTTCCTGGGAATAGAGCATCCCAATCTTGATGGCCATGACATCGGCGTCGCCCAGCACGGCCTCCAATTGAGAAATAATATGGTCGATCGGTATGGGCAGAATCGCTGAGACGCCCTTCGTGTTCTGTGAGGTCACGCAGGTGATCACGCTCGCAGGATGAACACCCATCGAGGCCATTGCCTTGATGTCGGCTTGGATTCCCGCCCCCCCAATCGAATCGGAGCCCGCGACGGTCAATGCCACGACCATGAACCGAAAAACGCTTCGGGTATTATTATGTCCTCCCTCAATGCGCATGGGACCATTTGGCCCTTCCATGAGCGATTCCGTTTAGGTTCGCATATCCAGACGGGTGGAAAATCCTATAACTATCTGGCATTCTTACTACGAAAACCGATATTCACCTGCGATTTTTATGGCTTTCGTGATTCGTAACTCGGAAATCTTAAATAGACACCGTCTCATCAAAAAAACCTATGAAAGCGACCAGCGGGCACTTCGTGTTGAAGAACAGGAAGGACTACCGCGACATCGCTAAAGTTTTTCCTGAGGTCCTGACCACGTTCCTCGAGGAATCCGATCAGATGCCCGAGGACGATGACGTTCTTCAGATGTTCATTTACCTCAACCAGGTCGAGCTGAAGAAGAACGGGAAGCCCGAAGGCTACAACCGCAAGGGAAGGATGCGCTTGGTGTTCCCGTTGAGCCGGAAGGAGTTCTATATCCGCGGAATGACCAAGAGCAGCGAGGTCGTCCGCATCACAGAGAAGATCAGCAAGATCTTAAGCAAGGGCGGAGTGGACCACGAGCTGGAATGGAATGCCCTGTCCACCGTAGAGGAATAGAGTCTGACGAGGGCATAGCCGATGGCCGACAATCCCAAGGAATCGAGGCCCTGGAATGAGGTGATAAAGGAGAGGGCCTCCGACCCTTCGAGGCTCGACGGGATGCGGACAGCCTTCAGGACCACCTTGGACCGACAGGTGGAGAACCTCTACAAATTGCCGGACCTGGAGGAGAGGAGGGAGCGGGCCAAGAGGGCCAGGGAGGCGGGGACGAGGGACAGCCGCCTCCTATCCATGGCCATCGAAAGGCTTAGGGCGAACCGGATCCGGGTGCTCGGCCCCTTCTCCAAGAAAGAGGCGCAGGAATCGGTCCTGGCCGAACTGGCGGGTGAACGCCTGGTAGTCAAATCCAAGTCCAACGTCACCAAGGAGCTGGAGCTGGTCAAGTTCTTGGAAGGGGAGGGGGTCAAGGTCATCGAGACCGATGCCGGCGATCGCATCATCCAGATTGGGGGGGTCAAGCAAGCTCATCCAACCGGCCCCGCGGCCGACCTCACCCGGTACGAAGTCGCCAGGATAATGTCCAAGTACCTGGGCAAGGACGTCGATCCCGACCCCGACGTCCTAACCCAGGTCATCCGCGAGGACGTTCGTCGCTACATCGATATGGCCGAGATCGGCATAACCGGCGCGAACTTCATCGCTGCGGAGGAGGGGGCGGCGGTCATCATCCACAACGAGGGAAACGCCTCCGAGTGCGCACGACGCCCCCTCAAGCACATAATAGTCGCATCCACCGACAAGGTGGTCCCCAACCTTGAAGAAGCGATGAACCTGGTCAAGCTCCAGGCCTACTATGCCACGGGCAAACTGGTGAGCCAGTACATCAATGTGATCAGCGGCCCGAGCATGACCGCCGACATCGAGAAGAAGACCTTCTACGGCATGCACGGTCCGAAGGAGGTGGTCCTCGTCCTCGTCGACAACCATCGATCCGACATCGAGGACAAGGAGATCCTGGAATGCTTCAACTGCGGCTCCTGCCTGCTACGATGCCCGGTCTACGACGTGGTGGGGAAGGACTTCGGCGGCCCCGCCTACTTGGGCGGGAGGGGGGTGGCCATCACCACCTTCATGGAGGACGCCCCGACCGCCGCGAGGTCCGGCCTGTCCCTGTGCACCACCTGCGGGCTGTGCACGGAGATGTGCCCGGTGCGCATCGACGTCCCTGGCCACATACGTCGCGCAAGGAAGGTGGCGGTGGGCGCGGGCCTGCTCCCCACCCAAGAGCAAAAGGTGCTGGTCAGGAGCATCAAGAATTATCATAACCCTTGGATGCAGCCGAGGCACGCAAGGGCGAGATGGGCGGAGGGCCTCGACCTTCCGAAAAAGGGCAAGACCTTGTTCTTCGCCGGCTGCTCCCCCTCGATGCTGCATCCCGAGATGCCTCAGGCAGTCGCCCATGTGCTCTCTGCGGCCGGCTTGGAGCTATGCTACCTGGGCAAGGACGAGGCCTGCTGCGGCGCCACGCTGCTGAAGATAGGCGAGGAGGAAGAGTTCCTCCGCAACGCCAAGGAGAGCGCCAGGCGCATAAGGGAGA
>DATIXC010000209.1:0-5439 GCA_035518995.1 Methanomassiliicoccales archaeon
CTTTACATGCACCCATGCTCCGACGTCTGCACTGGCCTATGGGGGTTCAGGCTCGACGCCATAAGGGACATGGACCTGGACTCGGACAAGTTCGATCTGGAGGCGGAGATGTACGCGGTCTCGGTCCGCAACCACCTGAAGATATCTGAGATACCGATCGATTACTACCCCAGAGAGGGCGATTCCAAGCTAGTTCCCATCAATTCAGGGACCTTGATATTCCGGAAGCTGCTGCAAAGAAGGTTCATTTCCGCCGAAGTGGAGCGATTCTCCGGCGACCCTGAGACGGACATGGTCCGTATGAACGCCAGGGTGCGGCCCCGCCGAGAGCCTTGAGCCGTGGTCCGGATGCGCGTAGCCATAGCCACGCCCGAGTTCCTGCCCAATTGGGGGGGCATCGGCACATACGTGACACTCCTGGCCAAGGAGCTCCCCGAGGACATCGAGGTCCACGTCATCACCATGAGGCGCGGCCCCGCCTCCGAGCTCACCCCCGAGACCAAGGAGATCCTCGAGCGCATCCATGTGCACTACCTCGGGAGCGCCGAAGACTTCTTCTTATACAACAGCCAGTTCCAGATGGACATGCTCCTGAAGTTCAAGGCGCTCAAGGCCCAGCACCGGTTCGACATCATCCACGCCAACCATGCCCAGATGCCGGACCTCTTCCTGCGGTTCCTGGACTCGGGCACGCCAAACCTCACCACCGTGCACACCACCATCGACTCCCAGAGGATGGGCACACGCCGCTCCAAGGTCCCCCTGAGGAAGTTGGAGAGGTCGGAGAAGATGACCTTCCTCATGCTACCAGGGCTGCGCTTCCTTGAAAGGATGTACCTGGCAAAGGGGCAGCACATGATCTTCGTCTCCGAGTTCATCAGGAGGCTCTACTCCAAGATGTACCGCATGCCCAAGGACTGGCGCATCGTGCACAACGGTGTGGACACGGAGATGTTCAGGCCCATGCCCCGCTCCGAGTGCCTCCCCAAGTTCCCCCGACTGGAGGGCATGGAGAGCATCGTGCTCTTCTCGGGGCGGATGATCGCCCTAAAGGGCATCGACATGGCCATCAAGAGCTTCGCCCTGATCCACAAGGACACGGAGGCCACGCTGGTGTTCGCGGGGGCGGGCAAGGTCGAGCCATGGAAGGCCATGCTCCAACAAATGGGGGTGCCTGAGGACCGGTACGTGTTCCTGGGCGGCGTCCCCTACCTGGACATGCCCTACCTCTACAACCTGGCCGACGCCTTCGTGCTCCCCAGCTACTCCGAGAGCTTCCCCATGACCGTGCTGGAGGCCATGTCCTGCAAGCTGCCGGTCATCGCCACTGACGTGGGCGGCATCCCCGAGATGATCGACAGCAACCGCAACGGCCTCCTCTTCCAGCCCGGGAACCCCAAGGGGCTGTCGGCGAGCCTGCACAAGGTGCTGGGGGACCGCAGGTTCGCGCAGCGCCTCGGCGAGAACGCCCGGGCCAAGGTCTGCGCCGAGCTATCCGCCACCAAAATGGCTTCTAGTACCGCGGAGATGTACCGCCGGGTCCTAGAGGTGAGCTCGTGAGGATTCTACTGGTGAACCCCCCTCGCTTCGAGGGCATCCCCGTGATCAGGGAGGAGAGGTGCGAGATCACCGAGAGGTACTCCATCCTCGAGCCCTACAGCCTCCTGCAGATGGGCTCGCTCCTCAGGGCCAAGGGGCACCAGGTCGAGCTGATCGACCTGAACGGGTTCGACCTGGCCTGGAAGGAGCTCGAGGCCCGGGTGCGGGGATCCAAGCCCGAGGCCGCATTGTTCCGCTTCACCCCCACGACCTTCGACCACGACATGCGCACCGCCGCGATCGTCAAGGCCGAGGCCCCTGGCGCCAAGACCATCGGCGTGTGCTGGACCCTGAGGACGCTCGCCCGCCAGGTCATGTCCCAGGCGCATGACCTGGACTTCTACGTCCGGCAGGAGTACGAGGTCGTGGCGCCGGACCTGATCGAAGCGCTGCGGGAGGGGAGGAGCATGGACTCGGTACCGGGCATCGCGCACCGCCGAGGGCAGGAGATCATGATCAGCCCCGACGCCCTGCCCCTCGACGACTACGACTCGCTGCCCATCCCCTCCTTCGACCTGCTCCCTTCCCTCGACCCCTACTTCGTCACCGCCCCCGCGGGCAGGCCCTACACCATCCTCTACACCAGCAAGGGCTGCCCCTTCAAATGCTCCTTCTGCACCGTCGCCGGCACCAAGTGGAGGCCCAAGTCTGCGGAGAAGACCATGGAGGAGCTGCGGTTCCTGAAGAAGAACTATGGCATCAGGACCGTGTCCTTCTTCGACGAGACCTTCACCCTGGACAAGAAGAGGGTGCTGCGCATCTGCGAGGCCTTGGTCGCCGAGGACCTGGACATCCGCTGGTATTGCAACACCCGCGCGCATCTGGTGGACCTGGACCTGCTTAAGAAAATGCGGCGCGCCGGCTGCCGGGGCATCTCCTACGGCATCGAGTCCGGGAGCCAAAGCATACTGGACCACGCGGACAAGTGCGTCACCGTGGAACAGGCAAGGAACGCCCTCGCCTGGGCCAGGCAGGCGAGGATCAAGACCTTCGCCTCCTTCATTCTAGGGCTGCCAGGGGAGACCTGGCAGACGGTGGGGGAGACCATCGACTTCGTCGGCCAGACCATTCCCACCAGCGCCGAGTTCAACGTGGCCGTCCCCTACCCCGGCACCAAGCTCTACGAGATGGTGTACGGGGAGAAGGGCGGGGAGGCGGTCGACTTCCGCCGCCTCTACCAGGACGACGCGGTGGTGGGCACCGAGGCACTGACGCCCGCCGACCTGAACAAGGCCCGGGACATGGCGTACCGCTCGCTCTACTTCAACCCGCGCTGGTGGCTGCGCAACATCGGCCACGTGCTTAAGGAGCCGGAGGACATGGATCTGGCCACCAGGTACGCCACCAAGGCCCTGCGCAACTACCTGGTGCATCGCATGAAGCACGCTCACTGAGGTACGAAAATGGAGACCAAGCGCATCATCATGACCTCCACCTTCTACCCGCCCTATCATCTGGGGGGCGACGCAACCCACGTGCGGGCATTGAGGGAGGAGCTGCAACGGCAGGGCCATGAGGTGCACGTCCTCCACAGCTTGGACGCTTACAGGTGGAAGCGAGGGGAGGTGGCGGGTGAGCCGGAGGCGCAGCCCGGGATACATACCGTGCAGGGCCGGCTGGGCAAGTGGTCCGCGGTCGGGACCTATCTCAGCGGCCGCAACCGCGCCGCCGAGAGGGAGCTGGAGCGCCTGGTCAAGGAAGTGAGGCCCAACTGGGTCCATCATCACAACGTCTCGCTGCTCGGGGCGGGCGTGCTGAGGGAGAGGGACGTGCCCTCAGTGTACACCGCCCACGATTACTGGCTCATCTGTCCGCGCAGCGACCTTATGTACCTGGCGAGGGAGACCTGCACCAAGCGCCGATGCACCCTCTGCTCCCTGGCCACCCGGAGGCCGCCCCAGGTATGGCGATATTGGGGGATGAGGGGGGCCCTCTCCTCCATAGACCTGGCGATAGCTCCCTCGCGCTTCATGGCCGGCCAGCTCCGCTCCTTCCTGGGGATCGAGGCCGAGGTCCTGCCCAACTTCGCCGCGGCCCCCGACCACGCACCAAAGAAGCCAGAGGGGTACTTCGCCTTCGTGGGGGTGCTGGAGAAGAACAAGGGGCTGGACCTGCTGCTCGAGGCCTTCAAGGAAAGGGCGGGACCTGGGCTGCACGTCATGGGCCGCGGCACCCTGGAGCCCTTGGTCAGGGAGGCGGAGCTGGCGACGTCCGGCCGCATCTCCTACAAGGGATTCCTCGAGGGCAGGGCATTGTGGGAGGAGATGTCCGGCTCTCAGGCCTTGGTCTGCCCCTCGACCGGGAACGAGAACTCCCCGCTGGCTTGCATCGAGGCCCTGGCGCTCGGGGTGCCCCTGGTGGTATCGTCCAAGGGCGGCCTTCCAGAGCTGGTCCAGGATCCGGAATGCGGGACCGTGGCCAGCCTGGACGCGCGCGGCCTCGCCAAGGCGCTGGCCATAATGTCGGACCCGGTCGCCAGGGAGCAGCTGGCAAGGAATGCATTTATCAAATACCAGGCGAATCATCAGCCCGGAGGGTACGTGGACAGATACCTCCGCTTGTGCGAGGAGATGGAGCTTGAGTTCGCTTAGGGTCGCCCTCATCAACACCGGCTTCGAGGAGGGCGAGAAGGGCATAATGGTGAGCCCTCCTCTGGGCATCATGAGCATAGGCGCCTGCCTGAGGGCGAACGGCTTCGAGGTGAGGCTCTTCGATTGGAGCAACGAGCCCTTGGACGACGCCAAGGAGAGGGACCTTGGGGGTTTCGCGCCGGACCTGGTCGGTCTCACGGTCATCATGGGGTCGAGCATCGTGCGTTCCAAGAAGGCCAGCTCCTGGGCCAAGGGCATGGGCTCCAAGGTCGTCTGGGGCGGGCCCTTCCCCTCGATATTGGGCGAGCTGAGCCTGCGCCAGGCCCCCGTCGACTACCTGGTCGTCGGCGAGGGCGAGGGGACGATGCTCGAGCTCTGCCAGGCGCTGCGGGAAGGGGCTCCTCTCAGCGGCATCAAGGGGCTCGCCCACCTCGACGGCGACAAGATGAGGCTCGAGGTGCGCCCCCGGATCCGAGACCTCGACTCGCTCCCGATGCCCTGGTGGGAGGGCGCTGGGCCGCTGGGCAAGTACCTCATCCCGTTCTATGGCAGGGAGGCCATCCCCATGGTCTCGAGCCGCGGATGCCCGAACACCTGCAGCTTCTGCTACACCAAGGCCATGTGGGGCTACAGGTGGACCTCGCGCTCGGCCGCAAAGGTGGTGGACGAGATCCAGCTGGTCCAGCACCTGGAGCCCAGGATATCGGCCGTGATCTTCGACGACGACCTCTTCGCCGGCGATGTCGAGAGGGTGCTCGAGTTCTGCAAGGAGCTCAAGGAGCGAGGAATGGACATCGCCTGGAACTGCGAACTGCGCGCGCGCGACATCAAGGAGCCGCTGGTGACCGCGATGAAGGACGCGGGATGCGTCGAGCTGCTCATAGGGGTGGAGACCGGCTCGGACCGGCTGCTTTCCAGCATCCTCAAGGGCGTGGGCCGGAAGGAGATCGCCGAGGCCTTCCGCATCGCGCACAAGGCGGGGCTGAGATGCAACGCCATGCTCATGGTGGGGATCCCGGGGGAGACCATCGAGGACTTCCGTCAGACTGAGGCCCTGTTAAAAGGGCTGGACGCGGACGGTTACTACTTCAGCCTGTACCTGCCCTCGCCGGGGACGGCCATGTTCCAGCTGGCCAAGGAGCACGGCTTCAAGGAGCCCTCCACCTTGGAGGAATGGGCGGACCACTACGGCTACGATGTCTCCCAGTATCCGCGCGTGAGCATGAGCGAGGTCCCCTTCGACAAGGTA
>DATIXC010000210.1:0-2596 GCA_035518995.1 Methanomassiliicoccales archaeon
AGGAGGCCATGCTTAAAATCGAGGGACGACATGACCCTTGCATAGTCCCGCGAGCAGTGGTGGTCGTGGAGGCCGTGTCCGCGATCGCCATCGCCGACCTGATGAGGAGGGGGGGATACATTGCCACAACACGTTGACGCGATCCGATGGCACATCGAGGAGACCGACAACCAGATCATGGACCTTATCGGCGAGAGGATGAGGCTGGCCAAGGAGATGGGGCAGCACAAGATGGGCAAGGGCATCCCCGTGCGCAACCTGAGGGTCGAGGAGCAGGTCATGGCCAGGTTCGCCTCCCGGGCCAAGCTCGCCGACGTCTCCGAGGAGGCCGCTCGAGGCATCGCCAAGATCCTCCTGCACGAGAGCGAGGAGGCGCAGTTCCGCATGCCGAGGGTCGAGCCTAGGCGCATCACCGTGGTCGGGGGCTCGGGGAAGATGGGCGCATGGCTTTGCCGCTTCTTCGAGTCCCAGGGCCACAGGGTAATGGTGAACGACATCGTCTCCAGCACCAGCTTTCCCTACGAGAACGACCTCAAGCGCGCGGTCTACCAGGCCGACGTGGTGGTCTTGGCCACGCCCATCGCCGCGGCCAAGGAGATGCTGGACAAGGTCCTGGCGCTCAAGCCGAAGGGAGTGGTCATGGACATCGTCTCCATCAAGTCCCCGGTCGTGCCCAGCCTGCGCGAGGCCGCCGAGAAGGGGATGAGGGTCTGCTCGCTGCACCCCATGTTTGGGCCGGACACCACCTCCCTCATCTACCAGAACCTGCTGGTGTGCGATTGCGGCTCCAAGGAGGGCGTGGCCGAGGCGCACGCGCTCTTCGACTACACCGGGGCGGAGATACACGACATCGCCGTCGAGGAGCACGACCGCCTGATGTCCTATGTGCTGGGCATGTCGCACGCCATCAACATAGCCTTCTTTAACGCCCTGGCCGGGAGCGGCCTTTCCCTCACGAAACTGGAGAAGGCGTCATCGACGACCTTCCGCAATCAGGAGTGCACCTCCAGAAGGGTGGCCAACGAGAACCCCGAGCTTTATTACCAGATTCAGCATGTCAATCCGCACACCAAGGAGACCTTGGACCTTCTAGCCAGGTCCATCGAGGAGATCCGCGCCGCGGCCACGGCCGACGAGAGCGACGGGTTCGTGAGGATCATGGAGCGAGGGCGAGCGTACTACGGAGGTAGAGAATGAGCAAGACGCAGGTGGCGGTCCTAGGGGCCACTGGAATGATCGGGCAAAGATTCGTGCAACTGCTGGAAGGGCACCCCTGGTTCGAGATGGAGGGCCTTTATGCCTCGGAGCGCTCCGACGGCAAGCGCCTGGCCGAGGTCAACAAGGTCAAGGACCACGCCTTCATGGAGGACACCCTCTCGCGGCGCATCGAGCTGATCGACATCGCCAAGATCGCCAAGCGCTGCCGGGTGGCCTTCTCCGGGCTGCCCTCGGACATCGCCAAGGATTACGAGGCGAAGCTGGCCGAGGCGGGGGTGGCGGTCTTCTCCAACGCCGCCTCGCACCGCATGAGGGAGGACGTCCCCATCATCATCCCCGAGGTCAACTCGGAGCATCTGGAGATAGTCAGGACGCAGCCCACCTATCCCAAGGGGGGCTACATCGTCACCAACGCCAACTGCTCGACCACGGGCATGGCAGCGCCGCTCAAGGCCCTACAGGACGCTTTCGGGCTGGACCAGGTCGTGGTCTCCACCTACCAGGCGGTCTCGGGCGCTGGGTACCCTGGGGTCCCGTCCCTGGACATACTGGGCAACGTCATCCCCTACATCAAGGGCGAGGAGGATAAGATGGAGGCGGAGGCGGCCAAGATCCTGGGGACCTACCACCTCGGCAAGATACACGACGCCACTTTCCAAGTGCTGGCATCCTGCGCGCGCGTCCCGGTCCACGACGGGCACCTGGAGGCGCTGACGGTCAAGACCGCGAAGGATGCCAGCGCGGAGGAGTGCGCCAAGGTCATGAGGGAGTTCCGCGCCGAGCCGCAGGAGCTGAACCTGCCGACCGCGCCCAGGCAGCCGATAATCGTGCGGGAGGAGGCCGACCGACCCCAGCCCCTCTGGGACGTGAACGCCGGGGAGCCGGCCCGCGCCAAGGGCATGGCCGTCACCGTGGGTAGGGTGCGAAAGAAGGATAAGTACGTCAAGTTCTTCCTACTCTCCCACAACACCATCCGCGGCGGGGCGGGCGGCTCGGTGATCAACGCCGAGCTGGCGCAGGCCAAGGGTATGTTGCGCTGACGGAAGGCATTAACCTTCACTATCTTCATGAATCGAAAGTCTTCGGGATGAGAGAATGAGGCGCACCTACGAGGAGATCAACCAGAAGATCAAGAGAGGCGACGCGGTGGTCCTCACGGCGGAGGAGGTCATCGAGGTCGTAGAGCGCGACGGCGTGGAGAAGGCCACGAAGGAGGTCGACGTTGTCACCACCGGTACCTTCGGCGCCATGTGCTCCTCGGGGGCCTTCATCAACTTCGGGCACTCCGAGCCCCCGATCAAGATGAGCAAGGTGTGGCTCAACGACGTGCCGGCCTACACCGGGCTGGCTGCGGTCGACGCCTACATCGGGGCGACGG
>DATIXC010000211.1:0-13554 GCA_035518995.1 Methanomassiliicoccales archaeon
AAAAATCCCGATGGGACTGCAGGTGCTCGGCATCCTCGTGCTCTCGGCTCATCAGGTGATGTCCCCTTTTTCCCTCAGGTCCTGGTCGACCTTGGTGCTTGGTCCCTTCTCTGGGACCTTGGGCGCGGCGCCTTTTTGCCCGGTCTTCCTAGATTCCTTTTCAGTGCGCCTGCTGCCCATCCATACCTCAATGAGGAGCCGGAAGGCGTTGAAGCGGTGGACCTTCATCCCCTTCTTCACACCGCGGCCTATCTCCAAAATGGGCCGGCCCTTGTGGGTGTAGGTGATGTGCCAGACCACGAGTTCCGGGAAGACGAAGTAGAGCTGGTTGGTGTTGACGATGATGTCCTTGTTTTGCACGTGCACGTCCATGTCCGCCAAGCCCTCCTTCTTGATAGGGACGTGCAGCTCCTTCCCGAAGGCGAGGCGGAAGATCCAATAGCTCACCACCTCCAGGGTGTTGATGTCCACGACCTCGGTGAGCTTTAAAGGCTCCCCTTTCCCCTGCGCCTCGGGGGGCTCGCTAGCGACACTGCTTGGTCTCGCTCCGCTGGCGGGTCCTGCGGACGAGGGTTCCTTGATAGGGGGGATGGGGGCTTCGTCCTTCTTGGGATGACTGGCTGATCCTTGCGCAACGGCTGGCAGGGCTTCATCGGCCATCGCCACTTCCTGCGAATGACCCCTTGGTCGATGGCCGTCCCAGCCGGAAGGTCGCTCCATGTAAGGCGCTCCTTCCTTGTGGTACTCGCCCTGGAAATTAATGCCTTGCTTCTTTTGCCAATAGCTCTCGAAGGCGTCCAGGTCCCTCTCGATGCTGCTCGCCTCATCCAGTTCCTCTTCGTCTTTGTGGTATTCCGCGATGACCTCAGCTCCATTCGGATCCTTCCACTCCTCGGCGCACATGAGGGGATGCGTGCATTTCTCATCCTCCTCCTGCGCGCCCTTCTTCTTCTCGGCCATCGGACACCTACTTCTTGATCAATACCTGGACCCTGGCGAAGATCCTGGTGCCGTCCTTGAACTCCTCCATGGAGATCTTCCAGTCCTCGATCTCCGCGTTCAGGTTGTCGAAGAAACGGTCCACCTCGTCAACCACCTTCTCGGCCTGGTCCGCGCTACCCCCGACCATCTGTAATATCGAGGCCACTTGCTCCTTCTTTCCCATGTGACCGTTGAAAGGATGAGAGGGCTATTAGCCTTTTGTAATCGACTTAGGTCGTTTCCGATTCATGTGCCGCCAACATATGGCAGCACCCTCTCGTCTATCAGGTACTTCACGTTCGGCCCGACGATGTAAATCGGCGAGTAGCCGAAGAGGTTTAGCTCGAACACTGCGTATATCACGACGTTGAAGAAGTTGGCCTTGATGCGCTCGAACTCCTCCTTGTTGTAGCTCTCCTTCTCGGCGTACTTCCCTTGCTCTAGCAAAGAGCTCAGAGGCTCGAGCACGTCCTTCCTGAGTATCTGCAGCCTCTTTTCCAGGAGCGTGCTGGCCATCTTCCGGCTGGACACGGCTTGGAAGTGCCTGAGTATCACCAGCTGCGTTGCGAAGATCAAAATGATCAGGAGGATGCTTATCCCGGCCTTCCCTCCCTCGCCTATCACCTCGGCCAGGACGCCGCCGGTGAGGAGAAGGGCTCCCACGAACAGCATGGCGAACCCGACGGCCGTCAGCCCGATCAGGAGTACGATGGCGATCGTGTACCAACTGCTCCTCTGCTTCGCGACCTCAAGGTGGTTCCGGAACGACCTCGCGATCCTCGTCAAACCCTGGACGTCAGGACGGACGAGGATCATCACGACGAAGAAGACCATGATCACGAGCACTTGTACGATCACCGACCAGGCCAATGCGCTGTCCAGCATCGCGGCGAAGTAGGCGAAGTAGATGGCGAGGAAGAGGCCCAAGCCGAACAGGACGAAGAAGCTCAGGGCGAGGGGCACCATGCCCCCGAGGAACATGGTTAGTCCCACCTCAACGGCGAGCCGGCTCTTCTTCCTGATAAGGAACTTGATCGGCTCCAGAGCGTCCCAGCCGACGGTCCGGCGACAGCTGTCGTCCCTCCTGCTCTTCCGGGTAGTGGGAAGGAAGAGTATGATGAAGTTGAAGGAGAAGAGCACGAAGGAAACGATGAACCAGGCTATGGCACCAGCTGGATACAGGAAGATGAGGACGATGCTGACCGCGATGAGGATCAAGGTGAGGGCGTACCCGAGCATCGAGCGCTTTGCCGGCTCGGAGACCTTCTTCAGCATCCGCTCCTCGCCCTCGATCTCCTCTATGACCTCGCCGCGCAGGCCTTCAGGCCAATTCAAGTCCCTGCATATGCCAGCCACGCGCAAGCTCAGCACCTAGGCTAATCCGATGGTACTCTTGACGTATTAACGATTATCGCGGGTCCCTCCGAGCAGTTCGAACGGGTTCGAATCTCGGTCAAAGGACGCCGAAATGAAAAAGCCCCTCTACCACGCCGTCCACGTGGCTCGCCTCGGCCACGTACTTGGCCGCCTGCTTGGCCAGGAGCGAAGCGTTGCCCACTGCCACGCTCTGGCCGACCCCTCGGAGAAGGCGAACGTCGTTGTCCGAGTCCCCGATCGCCAGCACCTGATGGGGCTCGATGCCGAGGAGCTCGCACCCCTTTATCACTCCCTTCAGCTTGCTGTGACCCGGTTCCATTATGTGGATTGCGAACCCGGTCACCTCGATCTCCACAGGCCAGTCATAAAGAATCCTCTTGACCTTGTCCAGGTCGGTGGAGCGCTTGAGCCCCACTTCCGTCTCCCGCCAATGGTCCGTGAACAACCGCTCCGCCTCAGGCATCCTCTCCTTCAAGTACGACCATGCCCGTAAGGGGGTCTCTATGCTCTGGAGCTTGTAGACCTGCTCCTTGTAGTACACCAGTCCGCCGTTCTCGGCGATGACCGGCCCCTTCATCCCGAGGAACGCGGAGAGGCCGAAGGCCACCGGGAGCACGTTCCCTGTGGCCAACATGACGTGGTATCCGTTGGCCTGGACCTTCCTCAGGATCTCGATGGCCTTGGGCTGGATGTGCTTGCTCCCATCGGTGATGGTGCCATCAACGTCGCAAGCGACGGCCTTAATCAGGAGCAGCCACCCCTGATTTCGAGCTCCAGGCCCTCCCGCGAAGACCGGTCCCTGAGCTCGCCCAAGGTCGTCACCCTTTCGGCGAAGGCGTTGTGCTTGTGGATGGACTCCTCGCTCTCGCTGCGGGCAATGACGAATACGTCGTCCGGCAGGGAGGCGTAGCTCTCCAGGACCTTGGCCAAGATATCCCGGACCACGTCCTCCACGAACTTGGGGTGGGAGTGGGCGTTGATGACCACCGCCGCCTCGTCGCTACGCTTGAGGATCTCGAAGGTGGGCGAGGAGAAGGACGCCTCCAGGATGTCGATCAGGTCGTTAGCCTCCACATCGCACCTCTCCGGCACCTCGATCATCAGGGTGGAGACGTTCCTCTGGTTATGGGATATGGTGGGAAGGCATCCTTGGAGGTCCAGGTTGCCCTTGGCCTGCTCGCGGACCGTCTCCATAGCGCAAGGGCAGGCGGTCATCCCGATGGCCGTAGCCCCGATCATCTTCTTGAGGCTCTGGCCCCTGGTGCCATTGGCCTTGGCGGTGAGCTTGAAGAACTCTCGGGTGGTGCGCCCGCTGGGGTTCTTGCGGTCAAGGAAGTAATCAGCCTGGACGCTCACCTCGGCGTTGGTGGCGTAGCCATGCCTCTCCAGCAGCCCTCGGCAAATGTTCGAGGCCAGGACCTCGAGCCCCGAGACCGGCGTGCAGGCGCTCGATTCCAACACCTCCTCGATCACCTCGAGGTTGCGCGAGAGGTGGGAGCCGCGCTGGGTCGAGGGCAGGTCGACGAAGACCTCGATGGTGCAGTTGAGGCAGCCTGCGACCCCGGCACGGCTAACGGTGATCTGCTTGCGCACTCCGGTCACCCCGACGCGGGTGAGCCTGAAGCCGTTTGGCAGGCGATGATTCTGAACGTCGGAAATTGAGATGCAATCACCTATAGACCGGATTTGTCAGAGGTTCTTAAACCCTAATCTAATGACTCATTTCCTGGTAAGTTGTGATGTTGAGAGTAAGTCATCTTATCCGGATCAGCTCGTACTCCCTAGATCCCAATCCGAGCTCCTCAGCGTACTTCAGCTGCGGCCGCCAATCGACGTTGTTCAGGGCCTGAATCTTGTCCTTCCCTGGCGCCAGGTACTCTTTGTCCAGCTTGGTGCCCGCGATGCCCGATTGGGCATTCACCAGGTCGGCCGCTGCCTGGTCGATGCTCACTATGTCCCGCGAGGCCAGGATGCCTACGTCAGGGATCACCGGATGGTCGCTCCAGGAGGGACAGTCGCACAGGGGGGTGAAGTCCAGGACGAAGGAGATGAAGCCCATTCGTCCCTTCTTCCCCTTCATTATCCCGTAGCAGTATTCCACGATCTTCTCCTGGCCTTTCTCGTTGCCGCTCCACTCCCCGGGGTCGATGGCCTGGTTGATGCAGGTGATGTAACACTCCCCACAACCGATGCACCTACGGACGTCGATCCGTGCCTTCTTCGACCTTAATGAAATAGCGCTGGCCGGGCAGTGCTTGGCGCATCGCCCGCAGCCCTTGCAATCGCCCTCCTTGACCTTCGGCCTGTAGGAGGTATGCATCTCAAGCTTGCCCGCCCTGGAGCCGAAGCCCATCCCCAGGTTCTTCATGGCCCCGCCGAAGCCGGTCATCATGTGCCCCTTCACATGCGAGACGCAGATGATGGAGTCCGCGTGCACCGCGGCGCTGCCGACCTTCACCGTCTTGCAGTTGCGGAGCCCGACCTCCACCTCCGCGAAGTCCCTTCCCGTGAGGCCGTCCGCGATTATCACCGGGGCGTTAACGACTGGATAGACATAACCATGGCGGGCCGCGGTGGCGAGGTGGTCCACGGCGTTCGTCCTTCCTCCCATGTATAAGGTGTTGGAGTCAGTTAGGAAGGGCTTGCCCCCCTTCTTGGCCACCAGCTCCACCACCTTGGCGCTGTACTGGGGCCGGAGGAACGTATGGCTCCCTGGCTCCCCGAAGTGGGTCTTAATGGCCACCAGGTCGCCCTTCTCGAAGACGTCCCCGATGCCGGCCGCCCTGAAGAGCCTGGTTATTTTGTTGGGCATGCTCTTGGACGCCCGGTCCGCCCTCAGGTCGGCGAAGAACACCTCTGACATGGCGTGTGACTTAGCTCTCAACCCAAATCAACCTTGCGAGCCACAGCGGATTCAGTTCGGAGCATGAAGGGCGGCCCTCCATCGATAACTCAGAATACCACCTCCAGGATATGGTGGGCCGATGATCTGCGGGGTGGACGAGGCCGGCCGCGGGCCGGTGATCGGGCCGCTCGTGGTGGCGGCGGTGATGGTGGACGACGACGCCATCCTACGTTCGCTAAAGGTCAAGGACTCCAAGCAGCTGACCCCCGCGAGGCGCGACGGCCTGGCCATCGATATAAGGAAGCACGCTCAGGTGGAGGTCGAGGTCATCGAGGCCGCCCGGCTCGACGAGATGATGGCCGACGAGTCATTGAACGAAATTGAGGCCAGGGCCTTCGCCTTTCTCATCTCCGCCTTGAGGGCGGAGGTGGTCTATGCCGACGCCTGCGACGTCGACCCGCGGAGGTTCTCCAGGAGGATACGCGGTCACCTTGGATACGCCCCAAGGATGGTCTGCGAGCACAAAGCGGACGAGAGGTATCCCGTGGTATCGGCGGCGTCCATCATCGCCAAGACCGTGCGCGACCGCAGGATCAGGGAGATCGAAGAGGAGCTGGGCCAGACCATAGGGAGCGGCTACGCCCACGACGAGGTGAGCTTGGCATTTCTGGAAAATTGGATAAGGGAAAAGGGGGATGTACCGCCCCATACCCGCAGGGCTTGGGAGACGGCTAGGAGGAAGCTCTCCGCCTCCAAGAACGCCAAGCTGACGGACTGGGAGTGAGAGAATGGCCGAGCAGGTATGCAAGCCGATCCTAGAAGGAACGATTGACCGCTTCAACGCCCGCGTGGCCAGGGACCCCGCGCTGCACAAGGAGCTGGAGTGCATCAGCAAGAAGGTGCAGCTGGACCTCGGATGCGAGCATTACTACTTCCTTCTGGATTGTGCCAAGGTGGAGAAGCTGTTCGAGGGCGCCATCCCCGACCCTGACATCACCATAATATCCGACCCGGACACGGTCGTCAAGCTCTTCAACGGCGAGATGAAGATCATGAAGGCGTGGGCGTTGAAGAAGGTGAAGGTGAAAGGCTCCATCGACGACATCCTGCGCCTGAGGAAGTTCTTCTGAGGCGGTCTCCACCGGTCCCAAAGATTTATAACAGGCTTGTGAGTTAGGAGTTCTCCACAGCGGGGTGGGGTAGCCAGGACATCCCGTCGGGCTCATAACCCGGAGACCGGTCGTTCAAATCGACCCCCCGCTACTCCTATTCTTCTCGAGGCCCTACTTAGGCCCTCAGGTCATTGCGATAGGCTCATTAGGACGGGCAGAGGTCAAGGTTAACGCTGAGAATTCAGAGGGGAAGCTAGCAATTGGCACGAGTCGAGGCCCTCGTCATCGGGGGAGGCGCCGCGGGGGCGGGGATCGCCCGGGACCTGGCACTTAGGGGAACGGAGGTCCTGCTCCTGGAGCGAGGGGACTTCTGCAGCGGCGCCTCCGGAGGCAACCACGGCATGCTCCATAGCGGGGCCAGATACGCGGTCAAGGACCCTGGCTCCGCCGCGGACTGCGCCTCCGAGTCCCGCGTCCTGCGTCGCATCGCCCCTTACTGCATCGAGGATTGTGGGGGCCTCTTCGTCTCATTGCCCGAGGACGATCCCTCGTATCCTGAGAATTTCGTGAAGGCCTGCAAGGCCACGGGGGTTGTATTCTCCCCATTGACCGTCCAGGAGGCCCACGGCATCGAGCCAGGCCTGGCCCAGGACGTCCGCGCCGCTTTCCAGGTGAACGACGGTTCCTTGGACCCCTTCGCATTGGTTCTGGGCAACATCGAGTCGGCGAGGGAGGCAGGGGCCAAGGCCCTCAACTACCGGATCGTCCAATCCTTCAAGGTCGGCAGGGGGGCCATTGAGGAGGTGGCCTACCGGGACGCCATGAGCGGCGAGCTGGAGAGGGTCAAGCCGGAGGTCGTGGTCAACGCCACGGGCGCGTGGGCCGGGGAATTGGCCGCCCTCGCGAAGCTGAAGCTCGAGGTCCGGGTCGACAAGGGCTCGATGGTGGTCCTCGACGGCCGTCATACACGGGGGCTGGTCAACCGCCTGAGGCCTCCGGCGAACGGCGACATCATCGTCCCCAACCATTCGGCGACCATCATCGGGACCACCTCCATGGGTATGGGCCGTCCTGGGCCTGCGCAAGCGACCAAGGAAGAGGTGAGGGAGCTGAGCCTGGAGGCGTTCAAGATGTGCCCATCTCTGGCCAAGGGAAGGGCGGTCCGGGCCTATGCGGGCATTCGCGCCCTTTCCCCCTCGGCGACCGGAAGGGATGCCAGCCGGGGATTCCAGATTGCCGAGCATTCCCGTCAGGGAGTGGACAACCTTGTCAGCGTGGTGGGGGGGAAGCTGACCACCTACCGCCTGATGGCGGAGAAGGCGGCTGACTCGGCATGCCGGGTGCTAGGCTCTACCGGGCCGGGACGGACCGCCCAGACGCCGCTGTGCGACGATGCGGGGGAGGAAAGAATCGAGGGCGCATTGCGCATGTATTCTCGCCGCATCTGGCGCAAGTACGGCCCAGGAAGGGAGAGGGTGATGGCAGCATGCGCTCAGCGCTCCCGGGGCACAGAGGTGGCGTGCTCCTGCGAGCAGGTGCTCTTGGGCGAGCTGGAGCACTTCGCGGCCCATCCCGATGTCAGGACCCTCAGCGACCTCACCCGGAGGACCCGCGCGGGAATGGGGTACTGCCAATCGGGGATGTGCGCCCTGCAAGTCCTATCGCCATTGGCCTCGAGGACCGAACAGGACGCCAAGCGCATGCTTGAGGACTTCCTCTCTGAGAGGTGGAAGGGGCTCTGTCCCGTGCTCGAGGGGGACCAGCTCCGTCAGGAGGTCCTCAAGAGGTATCTGCTGACCGGGACGTATCAGCTGAGCATCCGGGAGGTCCGTCGTTGAGGGACCTGCAACCGATGAAGGTGGACGCCCTGGTGATCGGCCACGGGGCCTCCGGGCTCATGGCCGCGTCCGCCCTGGCGAGCCAGAACAACAACGTACTGGTCGTTGGCAAGGGCACGACCTCCACCTCGCTGTCCACTGGGTGCGTCTCCTACATCCGCAAGGACATATTCAGGCAGGAGAGGGGGGCCATCGACCTGGAGGCCTTGGCCCGCTCTGTGCACCCATTCAACGATATCCTCGAGCGCGGCTCGCTCACCCTGGAGGAGGTCCTCACCCAGGTGAGCTCCTTCTTCCTCCGCTCCCTTTCCGACCAGGGATTGGAGATGACGGACGACGCCTTCCATTTCTTCGACATGCTCACCAATGCAGGGACGAGGTACTCATGCTCCATCGCCCCCTACTTCACCGCCTCCGGGCGTCTGGATGGGCTGGAGGGGGGTCGCCTCGCCCTCCTGGGCATCGAGGGGCAGAGGGACCTCGATCCGCGGCTTATCGCCTCCATGAGCGCCGGCCAGCTTCGGGGGGCGAAGGTAAGGCCGTACTGGCGCAAGCTGGCTTGCATGAGCCGCGGAGGGATGACCGCCAACGAGGCCGCCATGCGATTCCAGCGGGGAGGGAAGGAGGATCTGGCCAAGGCGATATCCGACCTTGGGGAGGACCACGTGGCCATCCCGCCGCTCTTCAGCCTGCAGTCGGTGCAGAAGGGGATGTCCTGGCTCTGCTCAGAGAGCGGGAAGAACGTCTTCGAGCTCGTCACCCCCATGTCCCTCCCCGGGGCCCGGCTTCAGGAGGCGATGGAGAGGTCCGCTGTCGGGCATGGCTGCCGTCTCCTCAAGAACCACCTTGTCACCCGATTGGATACCAAGGGCGAGAGGGTGACCTCCGCCTTCATAATGACCCCCACGCGCAGGCAGCAGGTCGTGTTCAACTCGCTGATAATGGCGACCGGAGATCTGGTCGGGGGCGGCTTGGCCCTGGAGGGGAGGGAGGTGGCGGACCCGTTCTCCACCTTCAAGGTGGGCAGGTTCGGGGAGCAGGAGGCATTCCCAGACCAGACCGGTTACGATGCGGTGATGAGGCAGGTGGTGGAGACTGGCTACCTGGTCACCAACGAGATGCGGCTGGTGACCAAGGACGGCAAGCCCTTCGAGAACGCCTTCGGCGCCGGAGCAGCCCTGGCCAGCTTCTCGTTCCCCACGGGCGTGGGGCTGGGAGGCGAGCTCCTGACCGCCTGGATCGCCGCCGAGTACGCCAAGGAGGGGAGCTGAAGGTGCCCTTCGACAACCGCTGCATCAAGTGCGAGAGCTGTCAGCGGGCCTGCCCGGTAGTGACCATCGAGGGCCTAAGCGCATTCTCCGGGCCGAGGGGGCTGGCCGTCGACGGCGCCCGATTCGCGGAGGACGCGGACGCCTTGCGCGACAACCTCTACAAGTGCACCGCCTGCTACCGCTGCGGCGACGTTTGCCCGGCGCGCCTGCCTCTGCCCGAGCAGATCCTGGCCCTGCGCCGCTCCATCTTCGCCAAGGACGAGTCCCTGGGCGGTCATGCCAGGATCCTAGCCAACATCGACCAGCATCGCCGCTCCGTGGAGCCGACGCCCAAGCCCCCGATCATCAAGCCTTCCGATGCGAAGCTCCTCTACTTCCCTGGCTGCATCGCCGAGAACCGGCTCCCCGCGATCTACGAGGGCACGGTCTCGCTCCTGAACAAGAGCAGGACGGCGTACCGCGTCCCCGAGAAATGGTCTTGCTGCGGCGCCCCCCTGGAGAAGGTGGGGGACGCCGAGAGGATGCGCCTGGTGCGCGAGGAGAACCTCAGGCACTTCGACGGCTTCGAGCGCCTGGTCACCTCCTGCCCGGGCTGCACCACCCATTTCATCCAAGATTATCACCTGGAGCCGCTGCATACCATCGAGCTCCTTTACGAAGTGGTGGGGGTGCGCAAGCTCCCTGCCTTACCAGCCCGCAGGAAGGTCAAGGTGGCACTGCACCAGCCCTGCCACCTGAACCGCACTGTGGGCCCTCACGTTATGGACTATGCCGCTGAGATCCTCCAGCGCCTACCAGGCGTGAAGCTGGTGGAGATGGAGGAGGCCGACCGCTGCTGCGGCGGGGGTGGAGGGGTGGTGGCCGGGCATCCGGACGTGGCGCTTGCCCTGGCCAAGGCCAAGGTGGAGTCGGCGGCGAGGGCCAAGGCGGACCTCATCGTCGCCCCATGCCCCTTCTGCGTGATGAACATCTCCCGGGCCGGCGGCTTGGAAGCCGTCGATTTCACCAGCTTCCTGGACAGCCACCTGAGGTAGGGCGGAAAAGCAAATTATAGCCGTAGCTCTATGGCCGAGTCGTGACCGAGGACCAGAAGAAGGCGCTCTGCTTCAGCTGTTTGTACCGGGACGCCAGGCCAGAGGTGGGCGTGGGCGATCAGCTCGTCTATTGCATGAAGAAGGAGAGGGTCGTTTCCCCGAAGTCGAAGTGCGATCTCTACACGAGGGCCACGGAGAAGGCCAAGGAGCACCTGCGCCACGCCCTCTATGGCAGCTTCAACGAGGAGGACGAGGTGGGATGAGGCCGATGCCCATGGTACGCTTATAGAAAGGTGCCGATGCCTCCTCGTTTGCGTTCGGAAGGGCCGAACTGGGAACTTTTAATAACGTCGAACGAAATTGTGTTTGCCTGGAGGCCGAACAATTGAAAGCGGTCGTGCTCGCAGCAGGTGAGGGGACGAGGCTCCGCCCCTTCACCAATTCCCGGCCCAAGGTGATGATACCGGTCGCCAACAAGCCCATCCTCCATTACGTGGTCAAGGCTCTTGTGGAGAGTGGAGTGAAGGACATTGTGCTGGTGGTCGGCTACAAGAAAGAGAGGATCATGTCCTACTTCGGGGACGGGAAGGGCTTCGGCGCCAACATCCATTATGTCGTCCAGGAAAGGCAGTTGGGAACCGCCCACGCGCTCAACGCCGCCTCTGGCCAGGTGGACGGGGAGTTCCTGATGGTCGCCGGGGACAACCTCATCGACTCCCAGGCGGTGGTGGACCTGCTCAATAAGGGCAGAGGCCCGTCCATGGCGGTCACGACCTCCGAGACCCCGTCGAAGTACGGGGTGGTGACGCTGGAGGGGGAGGTGGTCACGAGCATCGTGGAGAAGCCTCAGAAGAGGATCGGCAACATCATCTCCACTGGCATGTACCGTTTCCCACCGGACATATTCAAGCTCATCGAGAGGGGCATCTCCGAGGGCGAGGGGGCGATCACAAACATCCTCCAGAGCCATCTCGGTCGTGTCCAGCTGCGGGCCGTGCATACCCAGGGGAGATGGATGGACGCCGTATATCCGTGGGACCTGATCAAGCTCAACTCCTTCGCCTTCGACCTGGAGGGCCAGGAGGTCAACGGAACGATCGAGGCGGGAGCGGTGCTCCGCGGCCCGGTCGCCATTGGCGCTGGCACGAAGATCCGCTCGGGGACGTTCATAGAGGGGCCAGTGGCCATCGGCGAAGGATCCGAGATAGGCCCCAACGTGGTCATCTCGGCGTCCACCTCCATCGGGAACGGGGTGACCATCGGGCCATTCTCCTACATCGAGGAATCGCTAGTCTCCGACAACGTCAGCATATCCTCCCATGCCCACATTTCGCATTGCGTGCTCGACGAGGGCGTCCAAATCGGCCCGGGTTTCAGGTCCCCTGCCTCCTCCGCCACCACTCACGTGGAGCACGAGTACTTCCATCTCAAGCGCGTCGGCAGCCTGATCGGGGAACGGAGCGGGATAGGCTCCGGGGTGGTGATCGCCTCCGGGTCGATCATCGGGGCCGACTGCCGCATAGGCGACCAGGCCAAGGTCGCAGGCAACCTAGCCGACAGGAGCATAGTGGTCTAATGTGCGGAATCATCGGTTACACCGGACCTAGGGTCGCCACGGACGTCATCCTCGACTCCTTGAAGAAGCTGGAGTACAGGGGGTACGACTCTGCCGGGGTGGCCATCGCCGGCGAAACTATCCAAGTCCACAAGGACAAGGGGGAGATAGCGGTGATGGAATCCACGCTCCCTCGCTTCCAAGGTGGGGTGGGCATCGGGCACACCCGCTGGGCGACGTGCGGGAAGCCCTCCCAGCCCAACGCGCATCCTTTCGTCGATTGCACTGGTTCCATCGCCCTGGTGCACAATGGTATAATCGAGAACTACGCGGAGATCAAGCGCAAGCTCTTGGGAGAAGGCCATGTTTTCTCCTCGGAGACGGACACTGAGGTCCTCGTCCATCTCGTCGAGAAGTACAACCAGGGGGACCTCAGGGAGGCTCTGACAAGGGCCTTGGCCGAGGTCAAGGGGACCTATGCCATCGTCATGGTACAGAAAGGATCGGACCACATCCTTGCCACCAGGAAGGAGAACCCGCTGGTGGTGGGAATCGGCGTGGGCGAGAACTTCGTGGCCTCTGACGTCACCGCCCTCCTCAACTACACCAACAAGGTGATGTACGTCATGGACAACGAGGTTGTGGAGCTCGACCCCAGGAAGGTCTCCATCTATGACCCAGCGGGGCGCCCCGTGGACCGCCGGACCGATTTGATAAACTGGAGCGCAGACGAGGCCCAGAAAGGCGGGTTCGAGCACTTCATGCTCAAGGAGATCTTCGAGCAGCCGGAGGCCATAAGGAACACCCTTCGCTCCAACCTCGAGCTCACGGAGAGCGGCAGCTTCCTCAACCAGACCGATTTCCCTTCGGTCAAGATCGTGGCCTGCGGCACCTCCTACCACGCCTCCATGATCGGAAAGTACGTCCTGGAGAGATTGGCCAAGGTCCCTACCGCGGTGGAGCTGGCCTCCGAGTACCGCTACGGGACGGGAGCGAGGGAGAATCCCCTGGTCATCCTCATATCCCAGAGCGGCGAGACCGCGGACACGCTCGCGGCGGCCAGAGAGGCGAGGCGCAGGGGATGCAGGACCCTGGCCATCACCAATGTCGTGGGCAGCACGCTCACGCGCGAAGTGGACGAGGTCCTCTACACCAGAGCCGGCCCGGAGATCGGGGTCGCGGCCACCAAGACCTTCATCGCCCAGCTGGTGGCGCTCTACCTCATAGCCATGCGTATCGGCGATGGCCGGCGGTCCGTGAGCAGGGACGACCTCCGCGCCTTCCGCTCGGACCTCCTCCATCTGCCCCAGGTGATCCGCGAGGTGCTGGACTCCGCCCCCAGGATAGAGGAGGCCACCGACATGCTGGTCGATGCCAGGGACGTGTTCTTCCTCGGCCGTAACATCAACTTCCCCACCATGCTGGAGGGCGCCTTGAAGCTCAAGGAGATCTCATACATCCATGCCGAGGGCTATGCCGCCGGGGAGCTGAAGCACGGCCCCTTGGCCCTGCTGGACAACAAGACCCCCACCGTGGCGGCC
>DATIXC010000212.1:0-11336 GCA_035518995.1 Methanomassiliicoccales archaeon
CCATCTTCTATCATTCAGAGAGGAGGAGGACGTATAAGGACATCGGCCTCGAGGCTAGAGCCTCAATGTGTCCCCTGGCCTCATGACCTCGACCCTTATCCCCGCGTCCGATGCGAGGAGGCGCTTCAGCTCCGAGGGGTCCCTCCTGCGGTAGTGCATCGGGACCACGACCTTGGGGGAGAGCCTCCTGGCAGATCGCGCCGCTCCCTCGGCATCCATGGTGAAAGTGCCCCCGATGGGAAGGAGCGCAAGATCGACCTTGCCCAGCGAGGACATCTCTGGAATATCGTCGGTGTCCCCAGCGTGGTAAATCGTTTTCCCTCCGATGGTCAGAAGGTATCCGACCCCTCTTCCCCTGAGGTGGAAGGGTCTGCCGATGTTGTAGGCTGGCACCGCCTTGATGCTCATCCCATCGACCTCCATCACCTGGCCCTCGGCGATGACCTTGGCGCACGTCCCGTAGGCCTTGGCCGCCTTCATGGGAGCGATGAGCCCGGTACCGTCCCCCATCAGCTCCGAGATGATCCTCCGGTCCCAATGGTCCCTGTGGGAATGGGTGATGGCGACGAGGTCGGCCTTCCTGTCCAGCGAAGGCTTGTGCTCGATGCCCATCCTCCTCCTGAACCTGTCCGGCAAAGGGTCGAAGTGGACGTCCTTGCCGTCGGCCGACACCTCGAACCAGCTGTGGCCATGGTAGATCACTTCCACGTTCCTCGCCTCTGAGCGATTTGGAGCGGTTATCGTAGCCCGGGATTGATTAATCTAGCTGTTTCGGGGGACGGACCAAAACCAATTTGACCACGTCCACCGGTCGGGGGACGGTGCTCGACAAGTCCCGGTTCGCCATCAAGGACGAGTCCAGGTACCGCAAGGTGACCATCGTCATCATCATGATGGGAGTGATGATGAGCGCGGTCGACACCACGGCGGTGGTGCTCGGCCTGCCGGTGATCATGGAGGACCTGAACACCGACATCATCGGGGTAATCTGGGTCCTGATGGGATACCTTTTCGTCATCACCATACTCGGTACGCAGGTGGGCCGCATCGGCGACATGCTGGGCCGGGTCAAGATGTACAACCTGGGTTTCGCCGTGTTCACCCTGGGCTCGTTGTTCTGCGGCCTGGCCAGCAACGGCCCGGAGCTCATCGGCTTCCGCCTGGTTCAAGGCGTGGGCGGGGCGCTCATCTCCTCCAACAGCGGGGCCATAATAGCCGACACCTTCAGCTTCCGCGAGAGGGGGAAGGCCTTCGGCTACACCGGCCTGGGGTTTTCAGTGGGTGCGGTGCTGGGGATACTGGTCGGCGGCATCTTCGTGACCTTCCTCAACTGGAGGTACATCTTCTTCATCAACATCCCTGTCGGCATCGCCGCCACCGCCGCTGGCTATCTCCTTCTCCAGGAGCGCTCTCCCAGGATAAAGGCCAAACTCGACCTGGTGGGGATGACCCTGCTGGGCGTCGGCCTTTTCCTGATACTCCTGGCGACCACGAACATCGCGGGGGAGGGATACACCAGCGCGTCCGGGCTCCAGGTGGTGGTGGGCGCCGTCCTCATCGTGGCGTTCGTGCTCTGGGAGAAACGCTACCCCGCCCCGGTCCTCGACCTCACCCTGATGAGATCGCGCATCTTCAGCGCCTCGGTCTTCGCCTCCTTCTTCCAGGCCTTGGCCAGCTATGCGGTGATCTTCCTGGTCATCATGTACCTCCAGGGGCCGAGGGGGCTATCGCCCTTCGACGCCTCATTGCTCCTCATCCCCGGTTACGTCTTAGGGGGATTCGTCGCCCCCTTCGCCGGAAGGCTGTCGGACCGGATGGGGGCGAGGGTGATCGCCACACTGGGGCTGTGCCTGCAGGCCGGGGCCATCTTCGTGTACTCGACGTTAGCGCTCGACACCTCCCTGGTCGTCGTGGTGCTGGGGTCGGTCCTGAGCGGCGCGGGGACCGCCTGCTTCTTCCCCGCCAACACCAGCGCGGTGATGGCGTCCGCGCCCCCGAAGGCCTATGGCGTTTCGGCCGGGCTCTTGCGCACGCTCTCCAACCTGGGGATGGTTAGCAGCTTCGCGCTGGCCATATTGCTGGCCTCGCTCTCCATCCCCAGGGACCTGGCCTTCCAGATCTTCCTGGGCGTGGGCGGCATCCAGGAGGCCCTGGCGGCCGCGTACATCGACGGGATGCACGCCGCGCTGCTCGGCTCGCTCTCCCTCATCGTCGTGGCCATCGTCCTCTCCGCCATCAGGGGCAAGGAGGCCAGGACCCAGAAATCGCATCCTGGGCCGAGCTGAAGGAGTGGAGCTAATCAGCCCGCCCCCGCGGCCGAGTCACGCCGACTCGAGGCCGATGCCGTCTCCCAGTGAGATGCCGGTCCCACAGTACTCGCAGGTGATCACCATCTCGCGGAGCTTGGGGGTTATGGGGGCACCGCAGCTGGGGCAGTTCAGGGACTTGGCCTCCATTGGTGCCAGGACCTTATTCTCCTTGGCCTCGGTGGCTGGCTGCGCCTTGGTCGTCAGCTTGGCACCGCACTTGAAGCAGAAGGCAGCCCCCTCCTGCTGCTCCGCCCCGCACTTCGGGCAAAAAATATCGATCACCTATCTTGATTGAGAGCGATTGCGAACGCTTGGATATCAAGCCTTCGGATTAGAGGGTCAGGATACTTATGAGGATGCTCAGCATAGTAAAGAACACAAGGCGCGGCTAGATGCCCGGGGTGTGATGGGAATTCTCGCGCGCGGTTTCATCATCCTGATGGCGGTATGCATGGCCGTCCCCCTGGCCAGCACATCGTATGGCCGATTCCACATCCCTCGAGCATCAGACCGTCGTGTACCACCTTTTCAGGAATGGAACCCTGGTCTGGTCGGGAACTGAAACGCATTGCATCGATACTGGCATTATGAACGGATTGACGTACTCATACCAGGTATCAGCGAACAACGGCGCGGGTTGGGGGCTCAACTCGACTGAGGTTCAGGTCACTCCGGCCGGCGGAGGCGTAGGACAGGATCATTTCGGTCCTCTATGATGTCAAAGCAGCGATCGCGATCACGGCCATCTGCCTGATCGATGCTAATGGCAAGAAGGCGCAAGTGAGACCCAAGGCTCGATGCCGAGCAGCCCAGATGCTACGCGCCAAAACAGCACTGGGAAATGATGCGCTCCGACACCCTCATTGCCAGCGCTGCGGCGGTGAGCATGGTGGGCATGCCCTGCGACTCCGGCGCGAGGGACAGGTCGGCCACGTACAGACCTTCAGGGAGGATCGATGGATGCATCGTTCCCACGTCCTCCCGCCTCAAGGGCACGGTGCCTCCGAGATGCCCTCCGTTCAGCATGCCTCGGACGAACGGCGCCTCCACCCCCGCCTCGGACATCATCCCCTCGACCATCGAGCTCGCGCCGTCCAGGCGGTCGCGGTCCGCGGAGGTGAGCTCCTTGCGCACCGTCCCGTCCGCCTCCACGCGCCCGGTGGGGTCGTCGGCCATCTTGATCATCACGCCCACGCGGTCCCGGACACCGACCTTCCTCCAGGGCTTATGGAACCAGTGCGAGAGGATGTCCAGGTAGGGGGAGACCATGAACCTCTCGTGCCTGGTGTACCAGACCATCGGAGGCTCGCAGAGCATTTCCGCCCCCTCCTTCCTGCCGCCGATCGTGAGGACGATGTCGGCCCAGAGGCGGTCCTCGGTGGGAAGGGCGGACGAGCGGAGGACCTGCGCCGTCCCTATGGCGCCGGCGGCCAGGACGATGACGTCGGCCTTCAAGGTCTCCGACCCGTTGGCGGTCTCGGCCTTGACGCCAATGGCCCTCCCCGACTCCACGACCACCCGGGCCGCGGGGCTTTCTAGCCTCACCTCGGCCCCGGCCTCCCTGGCCTGGGAAAGCCACCTCCTCGAGTCCCACTTGGCCCCGCATGCGCACCCCACCTCGCACAGGCCACAGGCCTCGCATCGAAGCGCGTCCATGGCCTTGGGCGTTGGCTCAGGGCCGAGCCCTTTCCCCTCGCAGACGTCGAACATCTCGGCGGTGGTGGGCCTCCAGCGCTCCCTGGGGAAGGTGGAGGGGCGCAGCTCGGCCTCGATCGCCTCGAACTGCGGGGTCAGGTCCAAACCTATCTTGTCCAGGCCCCGCGTCGCCCTCACCATGTTGCCGCAGGCGATGGTGGTAGAGCCTCCCGCGCCGATCCCCCGGACCAGGACCAGCTCCTCGCTGCTCCTGGCTATCCACATCGAGGAGAGGAAGCGCTGCGCGTTGCGCTCGGACCCCAGCAATCCCACCCTCCTCAGAGGCTCCGTCATCGTGACATTGCGGGACAATGCCTTGAACGGCCCACCCGCCTCGAGGACCAAGACCTGGAGGCCCGCCTTGGCGAGCTGTCGGGCAGCCATTGCTCCACCTGCCCCCGACCCCACAACGATCGCCCTCATGTCCCTTCCCCCATCTCGATCGCTGCCAGGCATTCCTTGCTCCCGGAGGTGATGCTCTGGGAGAAATGCATCCTGATCCTGGGGCTCAGGCCTCGGAACATGCCCGCGTCCATGGCGGAGAGGACCGAGCAGGTATCCTTCGAGTAGTGGGAAGATAGGGAGCAGCGCGTAACCCGCATCTCGCCCTTGTCCCCGGATATGGAGATACTGATGTCGATGCCGAGCACCCTGTAGAGGAGCTTCGCCGCCCTCTCGATGTCCCGGGCGCCTCCGCCCACCCTGAGCCTGGCACGGGCGTCCCGGCCCAGCTCCTCCCCCGCCTCGAACACCGCCCTCCTGCCCAGCCTGGTGCCCTCCTCGCGGCCCAGCTCTTTCAAGAGGATGTCAACCCTCGCCCGGTGGCCCTTGGCCATGCGCGCCCTGATGCTCTCGGGGCCGCCTTCGATGGGCTCGAGCAGTGGGGTCCGATAGGTGGGAACACGTTCGGTCAGCACCGAGTCGAGCGCTCGGTTCGAGGCTCCCTCGACGCGGAGAAGCTCCTTAATGACCGTGCCCTTGGGGAGCCAGATCTCAGCGAGGGCCAATCGGGCGCTCATCTCTCGCCCCCAATGTGAAGAGCGTCAGGATGAGATGTGCCGTCGGAGTACAGCGCCGTCAGGAGGCTCTCGTACTTCGCCTCGACCCTGGACCTGCGTAGCTTCAGGTTGGCGGTCACCTCGCCCTTGTCCACGGAGAGCTCGCCGCGCACCACCGCCCAGCGCCTGGCCCTTTCGGGCTGGGACAGGTTGGAGTTGACCTTACTCACCATCTCATCGAGGTCCGCCAGGTCCTTGTCGCTGGCGACCTTGCCCTCGGGCCACAGCAAAGCCACGCAGTAGGGCCTTCCCTCCCCCACCAGGAGCGCCTCCGCCACCAGGGGCGAGTCGCGCAGCAACGACTCGACCTTCATCGGGCTGACGAACTTGCCGTAGGAGGTCTTGATCAGCTCCTTCTTCCGGCCGGAGAGGCTGAGGTATCCCCCCTCCAAGGAGCCGAGGTCGCCGGTGCGGAGCCATCCGTCCTGGATGGGCGAGGGCGCGCCCCCCTCGTATCCCGAGGTCACCTGCGGCCCCTTGACCAGGACCTCGCCATCGTCGGCCACGCTGACCTGCGTGAAGGGCAGGGGCTCGCCCACGCTGCCTATGCGGTTGCGGCCCTTGCGGTTGAGGGTGACCAGGGGAGCCTCGGTCAGGCCGTAGGCGTTGTGCACCTCGATGCCCAATCTGCGGAAGTCCTGCAGCATCAGGTCGCTCATCGGCCCCGAGCCGACGATGAGGTGGTCGCAGGCGTCCAGGCCGGAGCGCTTGAGGGCGGAACGGCGGACAAGTGGTCTGTGAAGGCGCCCGAGCGCCTTCCCCCTCATGGCGCTCTTGCCGAGGCCGGAGGAGTTGATGTTGTCCCATAGTTTCTCGTAGAAGCGAGGGACGGAGAAGAAGATGGACGGACGGACCTTGGGGAGGGCTTCGCGCAGCCCCTTGAACTCCTCCAGGAAGTAGAGGTCGACGGACGTCGGCGCGTAATAGGGGGCGTAGGTGGCCAGGATGCCCTCCACCACATGGTTCATCGGCAGGTAGGAGAGGTAGCGGACCGGGGCATGCCTCGACCTCCAAGGCGGAAGGGAGGCCATGGACTCGGCCATATAGAGGAGGTGGCGGTGCGAGAAGCGAGCGGCCTTGGCCTTGCCGGTGGTGCTGGAGGTGAAGCGTAACGTGGCCAGGTCGTCGGGGGAGACCGGGGCCATCCCGATCTCCTGTGGATCCCCCGATGCAAGGAACGAGTCCCAGGCCATGATGCTCGGGGGCAGAGGACCGGGGCGGCAGAAGGATACGACCTTGCCCTCGAAGCCGATCTCCTCGGCCCTCTCGATGATCGCTCTCGTGCCGATCAGGAGCGCCTTGGAGCCCGAATCGCGGCACAGCTGCCCGAGCTCGGCCGGGGGCGAGGTGTAGTAGAGGGGCACGCTGACGGCGCCGATGAGGCCGATGGCCACGTCCAGGACCAGGTACCTAGTGCTGTTGAGCCCGACGATGGCGACCCTGTCACCCTTCGATACCCCCAGGCGGGAGAGGGCGGAGGCGGCCCGGAGCATGTCCCGGCGCAGGACACGGCTGTCCACGTCCACGATCGCACCGTCCACGATGTCGTGGCACCTCGCCCTCCTCCTCTCCTGGCCGAGCCGGAAGAGCAGTTGCTCGTGCACCGTCCTCCCGGTCTCGTGCATGAAGCCGGCGTAGGTGGCGTGGCGGAGCAGGCTGGGTAGATAGGCCCTCCACTCCAGGCCGTAGGCGCAGAGGAACCTGTCCACGTTGGCGCGCGAGAATGACAGGCCCCCTTGGAGATAGGACGAGAGCTGGGGCAGACTTGAAGACTCGCCCTTGCTGCTGGCGGCGACGAGGCGGCCGCGAAGGCCCTCCGGCATCGGAACGAAGATGGGCCTGGGCAGGCTGACGCCCAGCTCCATTCTTGCCCAATCCCTGCAGAAGAGGAGCAGCTCCTTGATGGTGGGCGAGCGGTCCTCCGGGGGCGTGAGGTGGAAGGTGAGCCCATTGGCCTCAGGCATCAGCAGGAGGGTTGCGGCGCACTCCGCCACATGGTCCACGGGCACCATGCCTATCCTCAGCTCGGAGGAGATGGGGAAGAGCCTGAGCCTCCCCTCCAGGTAGAGCCGGAGGGGGTAGTAGATGGTGTTGAAGGTGCGCACCCTTCCGGTCCGTGAGTCACCGACGACCATGCCGGGGCGGAGAATGGCGCATGGCATGCGGGACATGCGCGACCTGACCTCCTTCTCCCCGCGCAGCTTGCTCCGCTCGTAGTTGTTCTGCGGTCCTGCCTCGTCCGCCTCCGACTCGGGGACGAGGCCCTTCAGACCGCTGGAGACATAGGCCGTGGAGACGTGGCCGAACATGTGGATGCCGTGGTCGTGGTGCGCCTCCTCGGCCAGGTCGAGCAACTTGGCGGTGCCTTTGACGTTGGTGGCGTCCAATTCCTCCAGCGGGGCATGGAGCCTTAGGTCCGCGGCGCAGTGCAGGACATAGGTGGCCTTCCGGACCAACCATTCCCTGTCTCCTTGGCTCAGCCCGAGTCCTTCCTTGCTCACGTCGCCGGGGACCGCCTTGATCTCCTTGCCCAGCGCGGCGGAGAGCTCGGGGAAGCTCCACCATGCCCTTCGCAACCTGAGCTCGGCATCTGCAACATTCGAAGCCCTCACGAGTGCGGCTATGAAGCACCCCTTCCTCAGGAGCCTCAGGGAGATCTCCGTGCCCAGGAACCCCGTGGCGCCGGTGACGAGGACGACGTCGACCATCAGACCACCGGCAGGCCCTTCTCCTGGCAGAAGCGGCGGAGCAGCTTCACGTTCTCCCTGGCCCTCTCGAGGTGGCGTTGATGGACGGCCAGCATCCTCCCTTTGATGGCGTCATGCTCGTGGACCAGGCGGTCCGCTCTTATCCCAAGCTCGGACCAGAGGTCCTGTGAATCGGAAGGGGCGAAGAACTCGTCCAGCAGCCCGCTCTCTTGGTAGATGTCCTTGAGCCGGAGGTCGTGGCCTATGGCCACTTGGGGGACCCCTGACTGCATGGAGAGGACGCAGGCATGGTATCTGGACGTGATCAGGATGTGGAGGTCGCGGAGCACGCGGGTCATCACGTCGGCGGCATACTCGTTGGAGGAGAAGACCCTTGCCTCGGAGTAGTGCCTCATCTTGCCGAGCACGCTCCGTGCCAGGCACTCGTCCAGTGCCTCCATGGCTATGAGGGCGACCTGGTACGAGTGCTCCTCCACCAGCCGGTCCGCCTCCTCGGCCAGCTTGGAGGAGAGCTCATCGCTCCTCATCCTCCGCTCTGGAGAGCGGGAGAAGTAATAGGGCCAGCGGTAACAGTCCTGGCTCCGCCCGATGGGCCTCATTACAACCGGCCAGATGTGGAAGTCGACCACGGCAATGCCCGCTACCTTCCTGGCCTCGGGCCATAGCCTGTGGAGGGTCCCGGTCTCTGTCCCGGCGTCGAAGGTGAAGGCCGTGTCGTCGGTGACCTCTATCTTCGCCTTGACGCCCCAGCCCTTCAGCCTGTCCGCCGCCAGCTGCGTCCGGGTGATGATGAGGTCGGTCTTGGAGGCGTCGCGCCTGACCTTTTCGACACTGCCCCCGGAAAGCTTGCCGGCGTCGACGGCGTAGGCCAGGGAGGGCCTGTGATACCTGGCCGCGTACTTCGAGGTGGAAAGGTACGCCCCGAGCAGGGCCTTTGCCCAGGTGTCCATGTAGCAGCTGCCCTCGACGAGCATGACGAGGTCGTTCTGCTCCACGAGTCGGCGAAGGGATTCGAAGTAGATGGCAGGTATGGGCGCGATCCTGAGCGTTCCGCTCTCTTCGATGTAGCGGCGGAGGTTCCTCTCGTTGAGAGTGGGGACGGTGATGACGGCCTCGGGGCCGAGGACGGAACGGACCTCGGAGATGATGGAGAGGAGCCTGCTCTCCGAACCAGTGTTGTTGGCGCCGTTGTATCCTACTAGGAGAACCTTGATCGGGGTCTTCGCTGCATCCATTCCTGGTGCCAGCCTGCGATGCAATCCATCCGGAGACTGCTATTAATAAGTTGGCGATTTGCGCCCTAGCGGCCTCGAGAGTCCTGACCTGTTGCTCAACCTTAATGGCAGGAATGGACATTAGGCCCCTATGCCACGGAAGCGCTACGAGAGCCCATGGTTCACCGCTGGGCTGTTCGCGATCATCTTCCTAGGGCTCATCGTGACCGGCGTGGACCCGTTCGGGCTCGCGGCCAGCAACGGTGGGACGATCAACGCCGGGTCGCTCTCTGCCACCGACCTCGTCTTCTTCGGCATTGGGCTGGCCATGATCGTCGCCGGGTTCGCCATCAGGCTCGTGGCAATCTCCACCCTGAAGAAGAACTTCTCGGGCGCCCTCCGCATCAGGGAGGGCCATACCCTGGTCACGTATGGCATATACAAGTACGTCCGGCACCCGGCGTACCTGGGCGCCATCGTCCTGTTCGCAGGGATCCCAGTCATGTTCTCCAGCTTCCTAGGCCTCCTGGTCATGCTCCTGTTGATCCCTTACCTGGTCCATAGGATCAAGCTGGAGGAGGGTATGATGATAGAAAGGTTCGGGAAAGAGTACCAGGACTACATGCTGACCAGCAAGAGGCTCATCCCGTTCGTGTACTGAGATTGACCTCGACCTCAGCATGGCCCTCACAGGGATGTACTGCCTTCTCCAACCGACGACACCAATCGCGGGTCAATCGGCGTGGGCTCTCTTTTTCTCCTTTGGTTTGCGAGAGACGACCCGCTTCAGCGACGGGGAAAGCTGGAGGCGGTCTATGAACCCCTCTATGGAATGCGTCTTCAGGTAGAAGTGCAGTGCCACCGCCACCACGATGGTGCCGATCTCGTTGCAGGCCAGGTCCCTCATCGTGTCCCAGGGACTGTACTGCATGTTGATGCCCGTGGCCGAGTCCACGAAGAACTCCAAGACCTCCCACCAAAGCGAGAACGTAGTCATGATGAGAGCGACGACCAGGGGGGCCCACCTCGGGCCGAAACGCGTCATATGGTCGAACTCCTCCACCGCGATCAGGCTGAAGAATATGAGCAGCGAGACGGTCATCGAGGCGGCCAGATGGGTTATGGTGTCATACCATGTGATGTCGTCGTAGAAGATGAGGAGGACGCCGTAGGCGTGGATGATTATCGTGATATCGATCATGGCCACCAGGATCAACGGGAGATCCATGATCCTTGCATGTCGGAAGAATAGCGGTATCAAGCAGAAGAAGGAACAGAGGACGCCGGTCCAGAGCTTATAGGCGGTGCGGGTCGTCGATGTCGCCGACAGCATCGTCATGAATAGGATGAATATCGCCGCGAGGATGCAAACGATGTCCGAGAGATTGAGCTTCTTCATAGCGCATCGCCAGATGTCAACCGGGACAATTCCAGGGACCCCACCCGCTTCAGGTACATGTTGAATACGATGCTGTAGATGATGGCAGAGATGGCCGTCACGGCGCCTGGAAGCATGAGGATCGAGTTCACGAGATCGTTGCTCTGGCCGTTCTTAAAGTCGCCATTGTACAATGGGTATCCTTGGCTGGCCATCCAGATGAAGGTGGAGAACGTGAAGATGACCGCGACCGAGCAGGCAAGGACGTAGGCGAAAAGGATCACCCACCTTCTCGGCAATGATATTGACGTACTGGCGTTCAGGAAAACGGCGATCATCATACCGAATGCCATGATGGCCATGGAATCGACCGCCAGCGACATCCCGTCGTAATATTGGATGTGGAAGAGCGAGTCCGCTACGAAGAGGATTATGAAAAGGACCAAAGGTATGGTGGCAATGCCCATCAAATGCTTGTCGTATCCTTTGTTGGGATCGCCGGTCATCATTATTGGCGCGCCCACTATGGCGATGCCCATGGCGGCCACCAGGAGACTATTCCAGTCGCTCCTCCATGCGGACATCAACGCCATGGCGATGGAAAGTGCGATGATAACGAGGCTGTACCGGTTCATCTGAGTCTCTTCGAATCATGGGTCCGGATATAATTACTTTTACTCGGAATAGGGCCACATCGATGCTGACGCCCATCCTTTTGCATTCCAAAGCAAGCAACGCCTTCTTCTAGCCCTAGATGCACTTCTTTTTGCGTGATCTAAATGAATGAGACGCTTAGGCTGATTCGAGACTGACGCACGCGTTCTTGGAAAAGGATAATGAGGTCGTGGTGTGCGCTCGGACCGAGGCGAACCTGAGGATGGCGCAGAAGACCCGCCCGAGATTGCATACGATAAGGTGCGACGTCTCCAAGGAGTCCGAGCGGAAAAGGCTGCACGATTGGGCCTTCGCCAATT
>DATIXC010000213.1:0-5675 GCA_035518995.1 Methanomassiliicoccales archaeon
AAATCGCCGCCGAGGACTTCGGCATGAGCCAGGTTTCGGTACATCCTTTGGGCTCCGGAGGATCTCGCCTGTCGATTCCGGTCAGGATCTCTGGTCGCGACAAGAAAGGCAATCGCGTGAAGCTCTTCGGCAAGATCCTAGGGAACGCAGATATCATGACCGCCCGGACGATCCAGACCGCCAAGAACCTTTACTTGAACATGAGCGCGCATGACCCCATGTTCGATTTCGCGCGAGACACCGGCGACATGGCGAGGCACCAATGCGACACCATGAAGGTGATCTACGACCTGGGGATACCCACCGCCAAGCCCTACGGATGCTATCAGCTGAACGACATCCTCTGGCTGTTGATATACGAGTTCTTAGACGCCAAGCCGGTCACAGACATAGGCAGGATGTCCCTGGAGCAGATGGACGAGGTGTTTGGCTGGCTCAAGCTGATGCACAAGAACGGCATCTATCATGGGGACATCAAGCCAGACAACGTGATGCTGGGCAAGGACAAGCTGTACATCCTGGACGTCGGAAGGTACCTTGAGGAGGCGCCTCCTTCGCAGAAGCAGGCATACGACCTCGCATGCCAGATCGCCTCCTTCCTGCAGTTCCAGCCCGCGGAGGATATCGTCATGGTAGCGAGGAAGCACTATTCCAAGGAGGAGCTTAGGGAGGCGTCCGAATACCTGGAGCTGATCCAGAGGCGCATCGATATCAAATTCAGCGATGAGACGAAGAAAGAGCTACTGCGCCTGATGCAATGAGGCTTGGCGCAGGCTCGAATGGGTTTGATCCTGGCTACTTGGTCTTGCTCTTGAGCAGGGCGACGGCATGGATCTCCACCCTCATGCCCTCCTTGGTCTCCTCGACGGAGAACTTCCAGGTCTCCAGGGTAGCCTTGAGGTCCTTCAGCATCTCTTTGAGTTCCTTGCTCTTCTCCCCCAGCTCGGCAGCGATGTCTTCATTGGCCATTTTATCCTACCACCTTTAGGTTGCCGTTCAATTGATGCTTGCCCTTAATATTGCTTGCGAGCGAGGGACCAATCGGCTTGAATAAATATGCGGGGGGGCCATTTTGACACGTTTAGTCTCGGAGGGAGCGCTTTGGAGCGGATCCGCGTCGGTAAGTCCACGGAACTAAGGGACGGAGAATCTAAGATGGTGCGTGCAGGCAACAAGGAGATACTGGTGGTGAGGCAGGGGGACAGGTTCTACGCCATCGACGGTTGGTGCTCGCACATGGGCGCCTCCCTTGAACATGGCCAGGTGGGCGACGGGACCATCCGGTGCAGGGTGCATGGAGCCGTCTTCGACCTGGAGACGGGGAAGGTGCTGCAGAACCTCCAGGCCAAGGACATGAGGACCTATCCGGTGGTCGTGGAAGGGGGAGACGTCTTCGTTGAGTATGCGCCAATTTGAGAAGCTTGGCCCGGGTCGACGTGCGATGCTCTCATTCGACTGAAAAGCAAAAGGTTTTCGGTGGAAGCGGACCAGATCGCATCATGGAGAAGATCTGCCGCAACCTGGCAGTCAGCAGCTGCAACCATTGCGGACGCTTGGTCTGTTCGGAGCACTACCATCAGCGAACCGGCCTGTGCTCCCACTGCATCCCTCCCACGGACAGGAGGAACAGCGACCATAGGAAGGGCGAGCGACCTCAGCTGATGGAGTAAGGCAGCAAGCCAATCGCTCAGAGCAGCTTCTTCGCTTTCTCCTCGTCCAGGCCGATCGATCTCAGCGAGTACTTCAGCGCCTTCTTGGCGATCATGGCACGGGTGTTGTCGTCCAGGAACTGCTCCATGACGACCGGGGCGCGCCGGCTGTACTCGACCGCGAATTCCGAGTAATAATAGGGGGAGTTGTCCGGATCGAACTCCGCCGCCTTGTTGTAGGCGGTCTCGGCCTCGTTCAGGCGGCCAGCCTCGAAGCAGAATGCCCCTAGCGAGGAATAGTAGAACGGGTTCTTCGGGTCCAGCTGCACGGCCTTGTTGTAGAGCGCCAGGACCTCCTCGACGCTGACCTTGGGGACGAGCACGGCGGCCTCAGCTTTGAAGAAGTAGGCATCGGGGTTGTTGGGATTGGCCTTCAGGGCCTTGTCGAACTTGCCAAGGGCCTGCTGGTACTCCCCATCGCTCATGAGCTGCTGTCCTTGCTGAATCAATTTCTCAGCATCGTCCATCCTAGCACCGCTGCCAATGAAAGTGGGGGACGCACATAAACGTTTTCATATGGATTTTCGATTCATGGAAGTCCCGCGCAGTAGCCGCTTGGAATCTCGGTGGGATATTCCTCGGATAGCCTCCCTCTTTCTTTGGGACATCGGAAATTAGCGGCTGAGATATCAGTTCAATCAAGAACGGAGCAAGGACGGAGAATGCCTCCGAGACCCAGAGCTGGAATATCAGTTCATTGATGGCGTTGGCGATCTTCGACGGTGGACGGCCAAGGATTTTATAGAGCGGCGCGATAATCATCACGTTCCTTTCATCGTATTGAATGGCATCTGGAAGTAGCATCATGGACATCGAGACCGTGCGTAGGGTGGCCCGGGTCGCGAGGCTCAGGCTCACTCCTGGCGAGGAGATGCAGTTCGCACAGGACCTAGAGGAGGTGCTGCAATACTTCTCCCTGCTGGACGAGGCGCCGCAGGTGGACACGCACGACTTCAACCCGGTCAGGGTCGCAGACGTCCTGAGGGAGGATGAGCCCTCGCGGGACGTGAGCGCGGAACGGCTGAGGGACTCGATGGACACCTATGACGATATGGTCAGGGGGCCAAAGCTCTCATGAGCTGCCGTCCGACCCCAGAGAGCCTGGTCCGCCTGAACAAGCGCTATCGGATCTTCAATGAATTGACCTCCGACCTCTCCAGCCTTGAGGACTATCCTCCCCGACCGACCTTCTCGGCGAAGGACAACCTATGCGCCATTGGATTCCAGGCTCGAGCCGGCTCGCGGATCCTGGAAGGATACAGGCCGCCTTTCGATGCCACCCCGGTATGGAAGATGCGCCAGGAGGGCATGCTGCTCGTCGGCAAGACCAACATGGACGAGTTCGGGTTCGGCACCTTCAGCACTAATTCCGGCTACGACATCCCTCGCAACCCGTTCGATGAGGAGCGGGCCTGCGGGGGTAGCAGCGGCGGCGCCGCCGCAGCCACTAACATTTTCGTGGGCCACGTCGCCCTCGGCGTGTCCACCGGAGGCTCCATATCCTGCCCTGCGAGCTTCTGCGGTGTCCTGGGGCTCACCCCGACTTACGGCCGGGTCTCCCGATACGGCCTGATAGACTATGGCAACTCCCTGGACAAGGTCGGCCTAATGGCAAGGGACGCGTCCTCGCTTCGCACCTGGCTCCCGATCATATCAGGCCCCGACCCGAAGGACCCCACTTCCTGCGTCCAGCCGAAGCTCGAGCTCGGCCCGAGGCGGGTGGAGCGGCTGGCCGTCCCCAAGGAGGCCATGTTGAACCTGTCCAGCGGAGTGGAGGCGAAGTTCAAGGAGTCCCTAACGAGGCTGCAGGAGGAGCACGACATTCTCGTCGACGAGGTCTCCATGCCCTCCTTGAGGTACGCGCTCTCCGCCTACTACGTCCTGGCCACGTCAGAGGCCTCCACCAACCTCGCTCGCTATTGCGGCATGAGGTTCGGAGTCCGCAACACCAACATCTCGCAGCACTTCAACGACTTCTTCTCCGAGACCCGGAGCGCCAACTTCGGCGCCGAGGCCAAGCGGCGCATCCTCCTGGGCACCTACGCGCGCATGGTCGGCTTCCGGGACCGGTACTACATGAAGGCCCTGGCCGTCAGGCAGCTGGTCATCACCGATTACAAGCGCATCCTCCAGGACCACGACCTGGTGCTCACGCCCACCATGCCCTTCATCGCCCCCAGGTTCACTGAGATCCAGAGGATGAGGCCCTTGGAGGCCTATCAGGCGGACTTCCTAACGATTCCGCCGAACCTGGCCGGGCTCCCGCACCTTACCTTGCCATGCGGCTACGTCGAGGGCTTGCCCGTGGGCATGCAGGCTGTCGCCTCGCACTGGGAGGAAAGGGCTCTTCTGGACCTCGCGGAGCGTTGGACCTCCCGGTTCCAGCTCCGATTCCCGGAGGTCTCTCCATGAAGATAGGCCTCGAGGTCCATGTCCAGCTACCCACCAAGTCGAAGCTCTTCTGCTCCTGCCCAACGGCGGCGGACGAGCCGAACTCCTCGATCTGCCCCACCTGCCTGGGGTTCCCTGGCTCCCGGCCGGTCCTCAACCGCAAGGCATTGGAGATGGCGGTCCAGATAGCCCGGTTCCTGCAATGCCGCCTGGCCTCGGAGATCTGGTTCTCCCGCAAGACCTACTTCTACCCCGACCTGCCCAAGCACTTCCAGATCACCCAGTACGACTCGCCGGTGGGGGTCGATGGCAGCTTCGCGGTCGGCGGGAGGCCCATCGGGATATGGCGCGTCCACGTCGAGGAGGACCCAGGGAGGATCAGGCGCGTGGGCCGGCCGGGCGAGGAGGTCTCCCTGATCGACTACAACCGATCCGGCATCCCCCTGGTGGAGATCGTCACCGCCCCCGACCTGACCTCGCCGGACGAGGCCCGCGTCTTCCTGGACGAGCTGCTGGTCGAGCTGAGGCACATCATCGGGACGAGCGCCGGCGACGAGCAGAGCGTGCGCGCCGATGCGAACATCTCCGTGGGCGAGGAGCGCGTGGAGGTCAAGAACGTGCAAGGGCTGAGGAACCTGGAGCGAGCGCTCAGGTTCGAGGCCAACCGCCAGCAGAAGCTACTGGAGGCGGGCATGAGGGTGGTGCGCGAGACCAGACGCTTCGATGAGGAGCGTAAGGTGACCATGTCCGCCAGGGAGAAGGAGCTGGAGGAGGATTACGGCTACATCGGTGAGCCGGACCTGGGAGTGTTCGACCTGACCAGGATCTCCGCCTCTCTGGCCGAGATAGAGACCCCCCTCCGACGGGCGCAGCGCATGTCCGCGCACTATGTCGTCGACTATGACAAGGCGAGGCAGGTGGTCCTCACCTCCATGGCCATGGCCGACCTTTTCGAGGCGCTCGCCGGCGAGGTGGAGCCGGAGGTGGCCATGAGCTGGACGCTCGGACCGATATCGCAGAGCTGGTCGCAGCTCCTTCCGAGGATTAGCGAGCAGGTGACCAAGGACATCATCGAGGCGGTGCGCCTGGTGGTGGAGCGGCAGATCACCGACTCCGAGGGCAGGAGGCGCATCGGGGCCATAGCCGCGGGGGAGTGCCCCACCGACATCTCCTGTGCGGTGCAGGACGAGGCCTTGGGATCCCTGATCTCGGACTACCTGGACGGGCATCCCCAGGTGGTCAAGGACTACGCCTCCAACCCCAAGGCCGCCAACGCGGTCATAGGCCACGTCATGAAGGCCGCCAAGGGCAGATACAACTCGCAGGAGATCGTCGAGGCCGCCAGGAAGGAGATGGAGAGGCGGATCGGCTGATCACTCGGCCTCCTTGTCCTCCTCGGCGATGCTGATCAGCATCAGCTCCTGCAGCTTCGACCGGTCCACCTTGGCCGGGGAGCCGTCCACCAATGACTGGAATCTCTTGTTCTTGGGGAAGGCTATCACGTCGCGGATGCTCTCGCACCCCAGCAGTATGGACACCACCCGGTCCATCCCCAGTGCTATGCCGCCGTGAGGG
>DATIXC010000214.1:0-3276 GCA_035518995.1 Methanomassiliicoccales archaeon
CCATACGCGGTTTTGATCATACCGGCCAACTTCAGCCAGGCCTTCCCTGGGCCGGACCAGCAAACCGCGCAGCTGGAGCTCCGCACCGATCCTACCAATTCGGCGTCCAGCCTCGCCTACAGCATCGTATCAGGGGTCTCCAACCAGTACAACCTGGGTTTCGCGCAGGGCACCAACTGGATCACGGTGAGCATGAGCGACATCACCCAGGCGGGCTTCACCTACATCGACTTCTTCATCCCTGGCGTGATAGCCCTGACGTCCATGACCACCACCATCTTCTGGATGGTCAGCGTGATGACCCGCTACCGCACCAACGGCATCTTCAAGAAGCTGACCACAACGCCGATAACTAGGTACGAGTGGCTGACCGCTCAGATCCTTTGGCAGCTGGCCGTGGTGTTCATGTCGGTGGCGGTCATCATCGTGGTAGGGATCCTGGTCTTCGACATGCATCTGACCCTTACGCCGTTGGCGATCCTGGTCATCATCATGTCCTCGGCGCTGTTCAGCAGCATGGGCATGATAATCGCCCGGTTCATCCACGACGAGGAGACCGCATCGACCGCCGCCAATGCCATTACCTTCCCCATGATGTTCCTCTCGGGAATCTTCTTCAACCTGGCCTTCATGCCGGAATGGCTGCAGGCCATCGCCAAGGTGCTACCCCTCTACTATGTGGGAGAGGCGCTCAGGAACACCATGGTGTACGATAACCAGACCGCCGCCGTGAACAACGCCCTGGTGGTCTTGGTGCTGGCCGTCGTATTCTTCGTGGCCGGTGTCCTGCTCTCGAAGTGGAAGGATGAGTGAGCAGCCCGGGCCGCAAACCCTTTCCTCGATTTTCTTGAACGAGGGTGCTAGCCCGCCTTGGCGATCTCCGAGATCCCAAGGATGATGGAGCGCAGGCTGGGGGCTCCTCCGCTGGATCGCGGGCTCTCCGCGAACTTGCGTGGGTATTCCCTCGCCAAACCGTCGGCGATTTCGTACGCCCTCCTCGTCGTCCTCATCAATACCTGGTCGAAATTTCCTATCATGCTCTTCCATTCGTCCACGGACATCTGGTGAGGCGTCTTCGCTATAGGGTCGCCATTCAAGTACCTCAGGAGGACGGCTTCCGAGCCTTGCCCGAGGGCCTTTCTCGACTCGCGCGCCGCGTGCAGGTCGCTCAGATCGTCCAGTATCTGGTATATCGTGCCGATCAGCACCCCGAAGGACTGCAGTCCATCCACAATACTGGGCTCGGCCCCGGCGGCCTTGGCGCCGAACTTTGCGGCCAGCCCGAACAGGCTCCCTGTCTTGAGCTCTACTATTCTCTGGTATTCGTCCAGGGACCTCTTCTTCTCCGTGCCGAACTCGATTAACGCTCCCCGGACCATCCGCATGTGGACCTCCGAAAGGTCATGCACGAAGTCCGTCCCGTGCCTGGAGGCCACCGTATAAGGGATGGATAGCAGCCCCAGGCCCTCGAGCAAGGCCCTCTTCCTGCCCATGGTCATATGCAGCGAGGCGGCACCACGCCTCTCCGTGTCCTCATCGATGATGTCGTCGTGGATCAGGCTGACCGTGTGTGCCAGCTCCACTGCGACCGCCAGATCGAGGGCAACCGCCCTCTTGGAGCGCGCCCTCGACATCAGTTCGAAGGCTGCCAGGGTCAATCCCCCCCTGAGCCTCTTGCCGCCGGTCACGATGCCCTCGAACCCTCGCTCGATCCCCCTGCCTTCGAAGAAAGGGAAGACGTAGCTCCCGATGGCCTCGTTCAATCCGGGCCTGATCCTTTTGAGGTACTCGAGATAGCTGGGTCGCTTATCCGTGTTCCAGCTCTCCATCGATGGTGAACCCGGGGGCTCGATGCGGCCGTCTGCGTTCATAGGCCCGCCCCCAGCATCGCGAAGTAGGCGGCAATCAGGAACGCATAGACGATGGCGAGGTAAAGCTGGTTCAGCCGCATGTCCCCCGATCTCCTTTCCACGTCGGACGAGGTGCCCCCAAGGAAGGACAGCCTGACATCGTCCACCCGCTTCCCCCAGATTGCCACCACTAATAGGAAGGCCGCGGATATCCCGGCGAAGAGCAGGGCCGGGCCCCAGCCGATCACCTGGTAGAGGAGGGCTGGAGAGATCATCGCGAACGCCATGCCGATCAATGGAAAGTAGGTGCACCACCTCAGCCGAGGATGGGACACGACCGTCGTGTTCTTCTTGTGAAGCCTGTCTGTTGGGTAGTCCATGCTCATCATGCTGATGAAGAACGAGCTGGCCATGAAGCTGAAGAGGACGCCGACCACGATCTCCAGGACGGAAAAGATGCCAGAGCCGATGAAAGAGATGACGCTCACCGTCAGCACATTGATGGGGATCCCGAAGTAGAGCTCGGTGTACGGCCTGTAGGCCAGCCTGACCCTCGAGCTGTTGTATCCTATGACGGCGATCAGCCCGTAAGCGGCCGGGATCAGAAGGACTGGCTGCCTTATGATTAGATATCCGAGAATCACGAGGATTACCGCTATCAAGAACAGGCTCAGCGTCTTCGTCTCCTTCACGGTGATCGAGCCGTCGACCAGTGGCTTCACCCTCCTGGTCTCGGAGATCGGCGCCTGCCTGTCCAATTCGTAGTCCATGATGTCGTTGAGGGGATGCGCTACATATTGCATGATGATGACGGCCACGATGGCGAGGATCATCGGCAGGAGCGCGACGATCTCCCAGCCGGTGAGATAGAGGGCAAGGCCTACGCCTATCGCCGAGCCGCTGATGGACCAGGCCGCCAGGGGCCTGATCCTGGCGAAGCTTACCAGCGTATAAGGTTTCATGCCCCAAGGACTCCTTCCACGCGCAGCTGCCGAAAGCTAATGCGACCTTCCCACTAATAATCATATGTCACGTTGGTGAGCCAGGAACTGAACATGATGATCGCCTCAGGGAGTGTACCAGAGAGCAAGGGTGACGACCGCGATGGAATAGACCGACAGCAGCTCGATCGCCAGCAACCTCCACATCAGACGATAACTCGCGGTCTTGGTCTGCTCGTAGAGCCAAAGCGTCAGGTAGCCGACGATGAAGCCTGCGACCAGGCCCAACAGCAAGACGGAATAATCGATTGCAGAGCCAGTGATTATCATTTGGGCCAGATATGACATCGGAAGCACGGCCCCCATGCCCAGAGCGCCGAAAACCACCTCGTGGAACCTCCATATCTCCATGCCATAGAGGACGCAGAACATCACTCCCATCACGACACCAATTAACGGAAGAACGGTATCGAAGCGGATCGAAG
>DATIXC010000215.1:0-2140 GCA_035518995.1 Methanomassiliicoccales archaeon
TTCGTGGACGATGAGGGAGTGAACGCCTCGACCGGAAGCCCTATCTCTCCCCGACCTTATCCATCACGACGCGGGCGACCCCCGTGACCACTTCCTCGACCAGCTTCTCCTCGGCCGTCCTCTTCTTCTGGTGGTTATCCGGGTCGAGAGCTCCGCCTCGCGGTGGTGCGCGTGCTCCGCCTCATCTTTGTGGTCATCTCGAGCTAGGATTCGCCCTGCGACCCTTAAGCACTTGGGGATGCCAATCATCAAGGAGAGGTTTATTTCCACCTGCGCGATATCCCTGCGGCATACTTCTGCGGTATGCCTCGCAGGGAGGCATGGCTTTGGTTCGCATCGAGAGGGCGCTTGTCAGCGTCTCAAACAAGGACGGCTTGGTGGACTTCGCCAAGGGCCTGAGGAGCATGGGCGTGGAGATCATTTCGACCGGCGGCACCGCGGCCCTCCTGGAGCGGAACGAGGTCCGGACCATGGGCATATCGGAGGTAACGGGCTGGCCAGAGATGCTCGACGGCCGGGTGAAGACCCTCCATCCTGCCATCCACGCCGGGATCCTAGCCAGGAGGGACTCCAAGGAGCACATGGCGCAGCTGCAGAAGGCCAACATCAAGAAGATCGACATGGTCGTGGTCAACCTCTACCCTTTCAAGGAGACGGTCCTGAAAGGATCGTCCCTCGAGGAGATAATCGAGAACATCGACATCGGGGGCCCATCGCTCATACGCGCCGCCGCCAAGAACCATGAGGGCGTGGCGGTGGTCACTGACCCCGCCCGATACCCGGTCCTCCTGAAGGAGATGCAGTCCTCGAACGCGGACATCGGCGAGCCGACCCTGCGCGCCTTGGCGCTGGAGGCCTATCGCTCCACCGCGGTCTACGACGCCATGATCTCGTCATATCTGGCCAAGGTATTCCCCGGCGATGCCTTCCCATCGACATTCTCCCTGGGCCTGGAAAAGGCCTACGACCTTCGCTACGGGGAGAACCCCCAGCAGACCGGGGCTTTCTACACGGATCCGTTCACCACAGGCGTGGCCGTGGGAAGGAGCGAAAAGCTGCATGGCAGGGAGATATCGTACAACAACATACTGGACCTGGAGTCGGCCCTCGAGCTCCTCAGGGAGTTCCCCGACCGGCCGACGGCCGCGGTCATCAAGCACACCAATCCCTGCGGGATAGCCTCCTCGGACAACCTGGTGGACGCGTTCGTGATCGCTTATAACGTAGATTCCCTGGCCGCCTTCGGCTGCGTCATCGGCCTCAACCGCGAGGTGGACCTGGCCACGGCCGAGCAGATAGCCTCTCACTTCGTCGATTGCGTCATCGCCCCCGAGTACGCGCCGGAGGCCCTTGCGTTATTGAGCAAGAAGAAGAACATCCGATTGCTTAGGACCGGCGCCCCGATAGTCCACGACGCCGAGCCGGAGATGAAGATGAAGAAGGTCAAGGGCGGGCTATTGGTCCAGACCGCGGACGTCAAACCCTTGGACCCCGGTACGTTGAAGGTGGTCACCAAGCGAGCCCCGACCGAGGACGAGACCAAGAGCATGCTCTTCGCTTGGAGGGTATGCAAGCACGTCTGGTCCAACTCCATCATCCTGGCCAAGGACGAGAGGGTCGTGGGCATAGGCGCTGGCCAGATGTCCCGGGTGGACTCCTCGATGATCGCGGCGTACAAGGCCAAGGAGAACGCGCGCGGCGCGGTCATGGCCTCGGACGCTTTCTTCCCGTTCCGGGACGGCATAGACGAGGGGGCGAAGGCCGGAGTCACAGCGGTCATCCAGCCTGGCGGCTCGATAAGGGACGAGGAGGTCATCAAGGCCGCCGACGAGCACGGCATGGCCATGGTCTTCACTGGCGTGCGCATCTTCCGCCATTGATTGGAGGCCAGCGCAGCACCACGCCCTAGCCGAAAAGCGCATAGCCTCATTGCTCTCTATGACGGCTCATGTCCGATGGACAGCTCAGCAGCAGATTGTCTCTTGACCAAGGTGCGGAAAGCGCTTCCATGTATCCACGGCCCAGACCCGTCTTGAGCGGAGGGAGCGCATCATGAAGAGATCGCTCGGGGCGAGGACGCTCCTGTACCCTACGCCAGCAGTGGTGATCGGGAGCTATGACAAGAACGGCAGGTCGAACG
>DATIXC010000216.1:0-3843 GCA_035518995.1 Methanomassiliicoccales archaeon
GAAAGAGTCTGCGAAGGTCCGACCTCGACGTACTTCTGATCATCCTGAGTCAGGTTGGCGATGGAGCCTACTGCGGTATTCGCTGGGGTGAAACTGTTCACGTGTCTGGCCAAAGCATAGGTCACAGCATCTTTCTTACCAGTGTCCGCCGCGAAATCGTAACTATAATTGTAGATTGCCGGAGAGGCCAATTGTCCTATTCCTTCGTACATATTGTCGACACGCGAGTTGACTAGCTTGCATGTGCTCGATATAGCAAAAAGCACTGCGGAAGCCGAGAACGTGTCTTCTGGGAAATAGGACGGGTTACAAAATTCAGCCACATCAGTCTTTCCGAGAATTGCCGAGTTGGTCATGGTAAAAGACGAATCATCGACAACGATTTGGCCTGGGAATTGGAATGCGGAATTGGTGGCTTCAATGGATCCGCTGTTTTGAACTAGGACTCCTAGGCTGGGGAAATCGAATATCTGGTCAAGGTGGGTTGACAAGACCGCGTTATTGAGGACCAACCTTCCTCCATCTTCAACAATCAAGGTATATACATGATCGTCAGCTGTTCCAGGACGACCGTCGGCGCCGCAATCCTGGGTGAAGCTGAATTCGCCATTCGAGATTGTGACCGTGCCTCCGGCTCTGATGGTAAGGTTCCCATCCATGTAGTGGGTTCCGCCATTTAGGTTCAAGGTCCAAGTACTCTGCGAATAATCGGACCCGATGATAATGTCACCATTCTCCAAGAAGGACGGCAGAGCCGCCTTAGTCTCGCTCGGCGCCATGACCAGTAGCCCAGCGAACATGGAGAAGACCATGCACCATACAATTGCAAAGCTCGCTATTCGGTTCTTAATGGAACTGTTCATTTGAACCCACCCTTCCTAAGAGTTCCAACGTCAGAAAAGATTCGTATCTGGTTATAAATAAATATCCTTACAAGTGGCATTTTGCGAATTGCTCATCCGCTTGCTGGCTAGGACGACTTGGGATGGGATGTGCCGATGAGGCGGAGCATCTGGCCATCGCGGAATGATGTAAAAAGGAAGGGTTTTTGGCCATGCTGGCCGATCACTTGCGCTTGATGATCTTGCGGATGGATACCGACTTCTTCGCCTCGCCCTCCGCCGGCTTCTCCTCGGGCTTCTCCTCGGCCTTCGGCTCGGGCTTCTTCGGCTCCGGCCTCTCCTCGGCCTTCGGCGCCGGCCCGGGCTGCTCGGAGGGCTTGGGGTTCCTCAGGTCGGCCCCGCAGGCGTAGCAGGTGTCCGCGGAGGCGCTCACTATCGTCCGGCACTCGGGGCAGAACGCCTCCGCCAGGCCGGCCTCCTCGCTCTCCACGGCCTCCGTGGCCTCCTCCTTCGCCGGGATCTCCTCTAACTCGGGGAGAGCTTCTCTCCTCTCGATGCGGTGATGCTCCTCGGCCTTGGGCGCGGGGGCGGCCTCCATCCTGGGCAGGGCGGCGGACCTCTCCAGGGACCTCTCCCTCCTGCCGAGGTCGGCCTCGCGGTCGTTCAGCTTGCGCTCCCAATCCACGAAGCGCCTCTGCTCGTCCATGACCAGCTTCTTGCTGTCCGCCAGGAGGGACTCCTGCTCCTGAAGCACCTTGATCTTGGCCAGGACCTCCTCCCGCCTGGAGGACATCTCCTCCAGGAGCTTGGCCGACGCCTTCTCGTCCGCCAGCGCCCTCTCCTCCTGGGCCTGGTACTTGGCCGCGAACTCGTTGATGGCGGCGTCGTACTCCCGGGAGCGCTCCAGCAGGGAGTGGACCTCCTTCTCCTTCTCGGTGAGGTCCTTGTCCCTCTTCTCCACCGTGACCCGGGCCGAGTTCAGCTCGTCCTGAAGCTCGCGCAGGGACGCGTCCAGGGAAGCGAGCTCCTTCTCCTTCTTGGCGGCCTCGACCTCGCGCGGGCCCACCTTCCTCTCTCTCTCCTCGAGCTCCTTCTCCTTGGTCCCCAGCCTGTCCTCGCGGGAGTCGAGGGTCTGGGCGCGCTTCCTGAGGGTGGCCTCGACCTCGTCGAGCTCCTCCTTGCGCTTCTTTATCTCGGCCTCCTGGGCCTTGATCTTGTCCTTGAACTCCTCGATGACCTGCCAGATCGGAACGCCGTCTCCAGACAGAACTACTCCTCCATTTCGCTTAACCCGGCTCCTTGAGCGCCGTTAGATTTTCGATTCATGCTATAATCCTTTTCCAACGATTCTAACATCCTAGGCCAGTGAGGGCCCGAGGACGGTCATTCCCAGCCCGGGCGACACCTCCACCGAGTGCTTCTCCATGGAGTGCTCGCAGGCCCTCATCTTCTCCACCCTCATGTACCGGACCATCTTGCCCTTGGAGCGGTCCAGGCCCATCTCGATGATCCCGTCCACCAGGAACCCCTCGTTGCCCAGGAGCTCGGAGGGGGTGTTGGGGGACCTCTCCATGACTATGAAGGACATCAGGTTCAGGTCCCTCAGGGTCTTGAAGAAGTAGAACATCTTCTTGCGCATGCCCTCCGAGTCCTCCATGAGGGAGTACAGGGCGCCGAGCGAGTCCAGGGTGAAGACGGTGAAGCGGTCGCCCTGCTTCTTTTTGTAGTAGGTGAGCATCTGCTCCACGAAGTGCACGTAGTCGGTGGGGTTGTCCACCTCGATGATCTCGTCCAGCTCGCGCAGGTCGGTGAAGTCGGAGATCTCCAGGTTGGGGGCGACCTTCAGGCCCAGGGAGCGCATGTTGCGCAGGTGCGAGTCCCCGCTCTCCTCCAGCGTCACGTACAGCCCGAACTCCCTGGTCCTCTCCAGGTAGGAGGACATCAGGGAGTAGCAGAAGCTGGTCTTCATGGATCCCGGGGGCCCGGTGACGAGGACCACCTTGGGCGGGTCGATGTCCGTCCGGAAGACCTTGTCGAGCCCGGCGATTGAGTTCTTGAACATGATTGGCACCGCTCTGATGGACGTTGAAATCAACCATATCTCCATAAATAATACTTTTGGACTGGGCCTTGCTGGTGATAATCACGAGTCACCATTCTCGTCCCCCTCTGGGCGCTCGGGCTCCTTGCGCTCGGGCTCCCTTGGCATCATGCTCTCGTCCTCGTGGGCCTCGGTGGCGGCGACGGTGGCCTTCTCGTGCTCGCCCACCAGGCGCTCGACGGCTATGACCGTCTCGCCCTCCTCCAGGCGTTTGGCCCTCACTCCCATGGTCACGCGCCCGGTCACGCGGAACTCCGAGACGCTGGTGCGCATGACGTTGCCATGGTCGGAGGCGATGATGATCCCGTCCTCGTCGGAGACGGACAGCACTGTGACGACCTTGCCGTTCTTGTCCGTGACCTTGATCGCCTTGATGCCCTTCCCGCCGCGCCTGGTCTTGCGGAACATGTCGCGCTCCTTTCCGTTCTCGGCCTCCTCCGCTTCCTCCTCTGGCTCGAGCTCCTCTTCCTCCTCTGCTTCCTCCACGGCCAAAGGCCTCCCCACCACCGACACCTTGCCATAGCCCCTCTCGGTGATGGTCAGGAGCTTGGACTCGGGGGTGACGATGGCCATCGCGACCACCTCGTCCCCCTCCTTCAGGCGGATGCCGATGACCCCCGTGGCCGGGCGGCCCATGGGCCTGATCCCCGTCCCCTTCTCAGGGTCGTACTTGAGCTCGAAGCGGATGGCCCTGCCGTTCCTGGTGGCCAGGATTACCTCCTTCTCGTCGTCGGTGATCTTGGTGTCTATGAGCTCATCGCCCTCGTTCATTCCCAGGGCGATGATGCCAGTGACGCGGACGTTCTTGTAAGCGTCCAGGCGGGTCTTCTTGACCACGCCCTCCTTGGTGGCGAACACGACGTACTTGTCCTCCGAGAACTCCTTGATCGCCGCCTTGTC
>DATIXC010000217.1:0-3897 GCA_035518995.1 Methanomassiliicoccales archaeon
CCACGCTCACGCCATCATAGCCCTTGGCGAACTTCTGGGCGAGCATGCCGCCGTGGATGGTGTTGTGGTCGGTCACGCACACCGTGTCCAGGCCCACCGCCTTGGACCTCCTGACGATGTCCTCAGGCTCGTTAACCGACTCTGGGAACCTCAATGTCCATAGCCGGGCAAGGCCTGAGTATTTCGAATGAACGTGTATGTCCGCCTTGCTCGCCATCCAGACAATGTAAGGGTGATAGCATAATAAAGGATTCGGATGTCGATTATGGCCTATCCTATTCAATTCTGAAGGGGGATGGTATCGTGGTTAATGGTCTAGGGGCCGGCATTAGCTCTGGTAATAGTACTCGCCCTTCTCCTTCTGCTCCTGGTCCAGCCTCGAACCGGGCTTGTTGATCCTTGGCCGGTGGGTGTCGTTGTCGCGGCGGAACGTCACGTCCACCATCCTGAGGAATTGGTTCATGCCCCTGCGCATGTCGAACGGTCCCTGGCCCAGACCTTCCCTTCCCGGTGTTCCGGAGAAGACCATCATCGAATCCGAGACCATGTCGAGGAAGTAGATGTCGTGATCGACGACCAAGGCGGAGCGGCCGCGCTTCTCCATCACCCTCCTGATGGTCTTGGCCGCTTCCATCCTCTGGTTCGAGTCCAAGTAGGCCGAGGGCTCGTCCAGCAGGTATAGGTCCGCCTCTCGCGAGAGGCACAGCCCGATGGCCGCCCGCTGCAGCTCCCCTCCTGACAGGTTCTGGACCTGCTTCTCGTAGAGCGTCTTCAGGCTGAGAGGGTGCGCTACCTCTGACTCGAAGAACCCCGACTCGAAGAAGTCCTTCACGTTCGCAAGGAAGAGCTCATGCACCGTTCCTTCGAACTCAGGGTTGATGTACTGCGGCTTGTAGCTGACCTTGATGGGGTTCATCACCCCGCCGACTGTGGGAGGAAGGGCTCCTGCCAGCACCTTTACGAAAGTGGTCTTGCCAATGGCATTGGGACCGACCACCCCGACCGACTCGCCGACCTTGATCGCGCCCTTATCCACCCTCAGCTTGAAGCTGGGGTATTTGCACTCCATCTCCTCGAACTCCAATAGGGACACGGTCTGCCATGAGCCCCTGGGAGGTCGGTCCTCGAAGATGATGGGGTAGTCGCGGAAGCGGATGTTCTCCTCTCTCAAATAACCGTCAAGATAGGTGTTGATCGCGATCCTAACCTGTCGTGGCTGGGCGAAGACGCCGAATGCCCCCTCAGAGCCGTAGACGAGATAGACGTTGTCCGCTAAGAAGTCCAATATGGCCAGGTCATGCTCGATGACCACCACCTGTTTCTCCTCGCTCAGGCCTTGGATTATCTTGGCGACCTTGATGCGCTGATAAATGTCCAAGTAAGAGGAAGGCTCGTCGAAGAAGTAGACATCGCTGTCCTTCATGATGGTCGCGGCGATGGCGGTCCTTTGCAGCTCGCCTCCGGATAGCTCTCCTAAGGAACGTTCCACCACATCGCCCAGCTCCAATAGCTCCACAGCCTCTGGGGTCGACATCCTCTCCGCGACCTTGTCGAGAAGGTCACGAACGATCCCCTTGTGCGCTGATGGGAGCTTGTCCACGTACTGGGGCTTTAACGATGTGCGGATGTTCCCTTGGTAGACCTTGTCTAGGAACTCCTTCAGCTCCGTGCCAGCGAAGTGCAGCAGCACCTCGTCTTTGCTCGGAGGCTTCTCGTAATTGCCGAGATTCGGGACCTCGGCGCCTGACATAAGACGAAAGGCCGTGGATTTGCCTATTCCGTTCGGTCCCAGAATGCCGGTGACCAGGCCTTTTTTCGGGACTGGAAGCCTGTAGAGCCTGAAACCGTTCAGGCCATATTGATGGATTATCTCTCCCTCAAGCTCGTCTGGGAGGCCTATGATCTTGATGGCCTCAAAGGGGCACTTGTGCACACAAATCCCGCAACCGACGCAGAGGGGCTCTGCTATCTCTGGCTTCCCCTTTTCGCCGATGACCACGGTCTGAACCCCGGTCCTTACCTTGGGGCAGTACTTGACGCACTCGGTGTTGCACTTCTTCGGTTGGCACCGGTCCTTTAGCAACGCAGCGATTCGCATGACGAACCCAGCAATAAGCAAGAATGATAAAAAGATGATTGTGCCGGTCAATTGAAAAAAAGGGATTTTTTAAGAGGTTTTGAATCAGCGGTTAATGATCGTACACCCAGTTCATCGACTTGCCGACAGAGACCTTCCAAATCCAGTAGTCCTTGCCCTCGAATTTCATCACTTCATACTTTGATCGAGGGTCCCCCCAAGCATAGTAAGGCGGGTTCAATGGGTTGGCTTTGGTCACGCGGATGTTGTTTTCCTTTTCGTTCGCATATTTCTTCTTTATCTCTGGCACGATGCCATCTGGGACACCGAAGGTCATTTCTACTTCGACCATTTTTCAATCCTCCCCTCAGGACATCGAAGAGTCCCAAGCGGATGCTCATGGGGTTATAACCTTTAATAATTAACGGGCTTAACGATGGATAAGCCACCCATCCATTGCATGGGATAGGCTACCAGAATATTAATTATTTTATTATTATAAATTATACAATTTTAATTACTAGTCCAAGTTGATCATCCTTGTTGATGGCGCAAAATTGTCTTATTTTTCTAGATCTATGTTGTAGGACATAGAGTATCATGGGCTGAAACCAGTTAACTCTTAAATCCCTCTTGCTCTATTCGATGCCGATAGAAATGGCAAGGGTTTTAGTTTGCGTGGCTTGGCCCTATTCAAACGGTGCGATCCACCTGGGCCATGTGGCAGGCTCGCTGCTCCCGCCAGACATATTCGCAAGGTACCATCGGCTCAAAGGCGACGAGGTGCTGATGGTCTCTGGGTCGGACCAGCACGGTACGCCTGTAACCGTGAGGGCGGAGAAGGAGGGCACTAGTCCAGAAGAGATCGCTGAGCACTACCATCAGGTCAATGTGAAGGCAATCGAGGGCCTGGGGATCAAGTTCGATCTGTTCACCAAGACGCACAATCCCAACCATTTCGAAGTCGTCAATGACGTTTTCCTGAAATTGCTGGAGAACGGATACCTCTTCAAGAAAGGGACACTTCAGTACTTCTGCCCCAATTGTGGAAAGTTCCTGCCAGATAGGTATGTAGAGGGGATTTGCCGCAAATGCGGCAACGAGCGTGCCCGAGGGGATCAATGCGAGAAGTGCGGCGCTGCCTATGAGGCAGGCGAGCTCGACAGAGCACGGTGCACCACATGCAGCACCGAGCCTGAGCTTCGAGAGACCGATCACTTCTTCTTCAAGCTGTCTGCGTTCCAAGAGCCTTTGCTCGGGTACGTCAAGGACAAGGATTATTGGCGTCACAACGTCCAGCTCTTCACAAGGAATTGGCTCGAGGCAGGTTTGAAGGACCGTGCCATAACTAGGGACATGAACTGGGGGGTCCCGGTGCCACTGCCAGGTTATGATGGGAAGGTGATCTACGTCTGGTTCGAGGCGGTGATCGGCTACTTATCGGCCTCCAAGGAATGGGCCAAGCTCTCAGGCCATCCTGACAAGTGGAAGGACTTCTGGCTTAACCCGGTGACCAGGAGCTATTACTTCCTTGGCAAGGACAACATCCCTTTCCACACCATCATCTGGCCCTCCATACTGATGGGCTACGGCGGGCTCAACCTGCCTTATGATGTGCCAGCAAACGAATTCCTGACTTTCAAGGGCGAGGCCTTCTCTAAAAGCCGTGGCGTGGGGATAGACGTACCATCCCTTCTGGAAAAGTTCGAACCCGACGTCATCAGGTACTACGTTGCAGCGAACATGCCGGAAAATCGGGACAGCGACTTCTCCCTGGAGGACTTCGAGGCCAAGGTCAACAACGAGCTGGTGGCCACCCT
>DATIXC010000218.1:0-9935 GCA_035518995.1 Methanomassiliicoccales archaeon
CACCACACCGACCTGTTCCTTCACCGCGTCCCTCACCAGCTCGAAGACCGCAGGGATGTCCTTCGCTAGCTCCAGGCGCCTGGCATAACGCTCCGGGAAGAACTCGCCGTCGCTCGTCCTCTTCATCTTATCGGATATGGCAAAGAAATTCGGCTTATCAAAGTATCCTCGAAGCCCTCAGGCATTGAACTTCTTGTACAGGCGGTAGGCAAGCAGCTGGAAGGCCAGGAGGAAGGCGAGGAGCATGGCGACATCCAGGTAGGGGCTGAAGTGCGAAGTTCCTGAGTAAGCAGCCTGGATGAGGTCGTTGCCGTAGGTAAGGGGGGACAGGTAGCTCACCGCCTGCCCGACGGCCGGCAGGTCGGAGAGGGGGATGAACACCCCGGAGATGAAGATCAGGGGCAGGCGAACCACGTTCAATATGGACATTATGTCCCCCGGGCTCTCGGTGGGGTAGGCGGCGAACAAGGTGCCCATGGACGCGAACACGAAGGAGGTGAGGACCATGCCGAAGATCAGGGGCAGTGCTCTTAGGATCGGCGTGCCGAAGACCACCACCCCGGCCACCATGACGATGAGCGCGATCAGCAGGCTGTAGAGGAAGCCGCTGGTGCTCTCGCCGAGGACCACGGAGTTGAGCGAGGTCGGGGCGGCCAGCAACCGGTCGAAGGTCTTGGTCCTGCGCTCGATGGGGATGGAGACCGGCTCGATGGACGAGGCGGAGAAGAGCAAGGTGATGGCGATCAGCCCCGGTATCATGACCGAGGGGCCGGACGTGTTGCCGACCGAGAATGCCAGGAACATGAACAAGGGGAAGAGCAGCCCGGAGACGATGATGTTCGGCTTGATGTAGTAGATCCTCATGTCCTTCTTGGCCACGGCCCAGGCCGCCCGCAGCCCTCCCGGGACGCTCTGGTACCAGGAGGCCTCACTCAACCGTCCTCACCCCCCGCTCGCGGACCTCGAGGCCGGTCAGCTTGATGAAGACGTCCTCCAGGCTTGGGCCGTAGGTGTTGAGGTCGATAATGCGGTTGCCCTGCTCCTTGGCGTACTCGGTGAGGGCGGCGATGACCATGGCGGGGTCCTCGGTGAACAGGCGGAACTTGTCGCCCTCCTTTCGCACCTCGCTCACCCCGGCCATGGCGCCCAGGGCCTCGGCCTGACCTGGGACGGCGCGCTCGAACGCCACCCCCACCGACTGCACGCTCTGTATCGTGCCCTTGAGCCTCTCCGGGGAATCGATGGCGGCGACGTGCCCCTTGTTGATGATGGCCACGCGGTCGCAGAGCATGTTCGCCTCCTCGATGTTGTGCGTGGTGAGGAAGACCGTCACCCCCCTCGAGTTCAGGTCGCGGACGACGTCCCGGATGATGATGTTGCTCTGCACGTCCAGGCCAGAGGTCGGCTCGTCCAGGAAGATGAGGCGCGGGTCGTTGATGAGCCCCATGGAGATGGTCAGGCGGCGTTTCATGCCCTTGGAGTAGCCACGGGCCTTGTCGTCCTTCCTCTCCCAGAGGCCGAAGGTCTCCAGCAGCTCCCGGCCCCGCTTCCTGCGCTCGTTGGTGCCGACTCCGTACAGCTCGGCCGAGAACATCAGGTTCTGCCACCCGGTGAGGTCGTCGTAGACGTTCGAGGTCTCGGCCACGATGCCCATGAGCCTCCGGGCGGCGATCGTCTCCTTCACGATGTCCTTCCCGAAGACCTTGGCCCCGCCGGAGGTCGGCGCGGAGATGCCGGTCAGGATGCGGATGGTGGTGGTCTTGCCGGCGCCGTTGGGCCCGAGGAAGCCGAAGATCTCGCCCTCCTCCACCGAGAACGTCACGTCCGAGAGCGCCTGTATCTGATCGAACCTCTTGGTGAGGTGCTGGACATCGATCGCCAACCGGTTGGTCTTCTCCATCGTATGCTGCTCGCTCGACGATGAGAGCGGCGACGTCATAATCCTTGCCTTACCGCGCACCGTTATGAAGGGGAAGGCCGGAGCTCGGGTGCGAGGATCGATGCGCCTGGCAACAGTTATTTAGGGACCTATCTATCATGCCGGGCCATGAAGGACAGGACGCCCCTTCTCTGGGTATTCGGGCTGTTCATCGCGGTGCAGCTCGCGGCCCTGGCCCTGGCGCCCTTCTATCCAGCAGGCTCCGGTGCGTTCCCGGACGAGAACAACCCCGTCAACCCCCTGATCTACGTGGTCATGCTCCTGCTCATGACCGGCCTGATCCTCCTCCTCATCCGACTCGGCCTGCAGGTGATCATCAAGATCATCTTCATGGTCGCCGTGGCCCTGACCTCGCTGTTCGTCTTCCTGCCCCTGGTCTACCAGGCGGTGCCGGACGGGAACGCCGCCACGCTCATCTCCCTACTCATTGGCATAGCGCTGGTGGGGGCCCTCCTGCTCAAGCCCGAATGGTACGTGGTGGACCTGGTGGGGTTCGTGGTGGGCTGCGGCGCGGCCATCGTCCTGGGCATCTCCTTCGGGATACTGCCCGTGCTCATCCTGCTCGTCATACTGGCCGTCTACGACGCCATCTCCGTGTACAAGACCAGGCATATGCTCGCCCTGGCGGACGGCGTGGTGCCCCTGCGCCTACCCGTGCTCTTCGTGGTGCCCAAGGAGAAGGAGTTCACCATGGACAGCCTGCAGACTGGGAAGCCCATCACCGAGCAGCCGGCCGAGGAGCGGGGGGCGATGCTCATGGGCGTGGGCGACGCGGTCATCCCGGCCATCCTCACCGTGTCCGTCTACCTTTCCCTGCCCTCGGATTCGGGGAGCTTCCAGTACGCCAACCTGCTCGTTGCCCTTGGCACTCTCCTCGGATCTTGCATCGGCTTCTTCGTCCTTATGCGCTATGTCCTGAAGGGCAGGCCTCAGGCAGGGTTGCCATTGCTCAACGGCGGAGCGATACTTGGCTTCGTGATCGCCTATCTCCTGGTATTCCAGGACCTGAGCTTCGGTATTGTTCTATAGTAGCCGATGCTCCCATCCCTGACCGATTTGGACAAATATTCGCTTGGCTCGGAGCTGTGCTCATGAATTACACTGACATCTTTGTCCTCGGCTCACTAGACAACGTCAAGCAGGCGGTGCAGCAAGCGTTCGAGTACAATAAGTTCAAGGTGTAGTGGCAATCGGACTTCGCTGGCAAGGCGACCAAAGGGACGAAAGGGATGAACATCGCCTTCGGGGCCTTCGCGCAGTATTACGAGATCGATTTCCAGACCATGTCGGCTAGAGACGGTTCCATAGCCCTTAGGCTCATCCAGTCCAACACGGGGTGGGCCGGGGGCATCATGGGTGCCAGCAAGGTGAAGAAGCAGTACGGGGACATGGTCAATGGCCTCTCGGGTTACTTCCAAGGCCAGGGCATCTACAAGGGAAGCGCCACCGGTTAAGCGGACCTCAAGGCCAATCATCAGCCCCGAAGCGCCGGCCATCGCATGGCGAAAAGATAGATACCTCGCTCTTGTATCTGCCATCATCCCATGAGATTCCTGGTACTCTCCGATGTCCACGGACGGCCCAAGGTCATCCGCTTCGCCAACCGCCTCCTCAGGGACATGGCGCTGGACGGAGTGATCGTCCTGGGGGACATCACCCACTTCGGCCCTCCCTCCTGGGCGGCAGAGTTCCTCTCCCAGCTGATGAGGCCGGCCTACGCCCTCCCTGGAAACTGCGACCCCCTAGGCACTCTCCAGGAGATAGAGAGGACCGCCACATCGCTCCACAGAAACAAGGTCAGGTTGGACGGCTGGACGCTCGGGGGGCACGGCGGCTCGAACCCCACCATATTCAACACCCCCAACGAGATGCCCGAGGAGGAGATCGAGGCGGGCCTGAGGCCGATAATGGAGAGGGGCATGGTGCTGGTGGTCCATTGCCCCCCTTTCGGCACGCTCGACCTCACCGCGGTCGACAGGCACGCGGGGAGCACGGCCATAGCCAAGCTGGTGAGGGAGTTCCAGCCCCGGGTGGTGCTCAGCGGTCACATCCACGAGGCCCGAGGGGTGGTGGAGAAGGACGGCACCCTGTACATGAACCCAGGGCCTGCGAAGGACGGCTTCTCCGGGCTGCTCGAGCTTCGGGACGTGCCCAAGGTCAGGCTGCTAGAGAAAGCATCAGAAGAATGAATCAGATGGGACAGGCCTTGAGGCAGAGCCCGCACCTCAGCCCGCCCAGCTGCGCGAACATGTAGTCGCCGCACTTGTGCTTGTGGATCTCCCCGTTGGCGTGGAGCGCCTGCACGGGACAGACGGCGATGCAGCGCTGGCAGGCCTGGCATCTCTCGTTGACCAGGGGCATGGAGGCCTTTCCGTGCTCCAGCACCGCATCGGTCAGTATCGCGGTCAAGCGGACGCGGGGACCGAACTCGGGAGTGAGGAGCAGGTGGTTGAAGCCGTAGTTGCCCATCCCTGCGTTGAAGGCGGCCCATTTCACGGAGAGGTCGGCCTTCAGGGTCTTCTTGTCCGCGTACCAGTATCCGAACTCGCTCCCCTCGTTGGGGACGATGCTGGCCTTGAACCCCTTCCTCTCCAGGTGCCGGGCGAGCTTGAAGGCCATGCCTCTCAAGGCCACGGTGGCGGCCATGAGGGTGTTGGTGTACTCGGCCCTCCCTTTGGGCAACGGGTCCACCGCCCCGCTGGGCACGGCCACGGCCACTATAACCACTGAGCGCACCCCCTCCATGAACTCCTGCGGCTTGTTGCCCATGTAGATCCGGTCCAAGAAGCAGTCGGCGTCGGCTATCCCGAAGAGGTCCGCTCCCTCCTTGACGCTCAGCTCCCTCAGTTCTTGGCTCAGCCCCGCTGATCGCATAACTTACCAGCATCGAATCGATGCGGTGATGCTATAAAAGTTGCTTATCAGAAGGACCGTTCCGAGCGCTCAGCCATAGAGGAGAAGGCCAACCACGGTCACGACCACCATGATTATCGCGATGATGAGGATCAACAGGTTCCCCAACCTCCTGTCCTGGGTCAACGGGTTCCCGCACTTCGAGCACTTGACGGCATCGTCCTTGTTCATGGCCCCGCACTTCTGGCAGAAAGGCATGTTCATCCCTCAGGTCGAGGCTTAGACCGCCGAATCCTTACATAATGGTTCTCATGGTCGGTCCAGGTTCGATTACGACTGTCCCTGGTCCGCAAGGATTATCTTCAAGGCCCTCCGCTATCGAGCCCTAGGTGTCGAACATGGCCGAGGGAGAGAAGAAGAAGGGCACTCTAGAGAAGACGGGAGAGGCCACCGGAGAGGCGGTGGGCAAGGGCGTGGACGCGGCCAAAGGCCTGGGCAAGGGCCTTTCGAGCGGCTTCAAGAAGAAGGACGAGAAGAAATAGGCGCTATCCCACCTTATCCCCTCAATTCGCCGTGCAGAATGGAAAATCTCAGAGGTGCAGGTATGAAGGGAACAGCTCAGGAACGAAGTTCCAGTCAACAAAAGCCCGACCCGGATGCGGACAAGCGGGAAGGAGAGAGCGCCGTGGTCGAGGCCATCGCTGCGATGGAGGAGCCATATCGCGCCATGGGGGAGCGGATGCACGCGATCATCAAAACGAGCGCGCCAGCCCTCTCCCCGAGGCTCTGGTACGGGATGCCCGCTTACGCCAAGGACGGGAAGGTGGTCTGCTTCTTCCGGAGCGGGCGCAAGTTCAAGGAGAGGTACATGACCTTCGGATTCAACGACGTGGCGAGCCTCGACGACGGTCACATGTGGCCTATCGCCTTCGCTCTGACGGACTTGACACCCGCCGAGGAAGCGAAGGTTGGCGCCCTAGTGAAGAAGGCGGTGAGCTCGAGCATCGAATCATAAGACGTACGGTAAGACCACTGGCTGCTGACGGCGCAACACCGAGGACCGTACGGATTCACGGTCAAGATGCGATCCAGACCTGCGCCCTGCTTGACAATTGAGCTGCGCAGGGGAATCGGCCGGGTGCCTATTGGCCGTTTCTTGAAAACCGGAAATATATTTCTGGTGCCAAAATCGGTTCCATAAACTTAACTGGATGAGGCGTCGTCTGCTTAGGCTCGTCTGTCCCCCAAACCCTTTATCATTTCTTTCCACCGCAATGAACTGCAGTACTCGCTCAATCGTCATTACCGTCATATCCGTCACACACGGGTTAGGATGCCGTGATGTTCGGGACCTAATGGATAGACTGGAACCATTTCCATTTTCTTTAATAACTCGCGTCAATTTTTATTAAGTCGATCAGATTAGAATTTGGCAGGTTTTGCTTTGTCCCAGTAATAAAGAAACAGATCCTTGCACCATTTCTTCAATCTAAGATCTTTCCCTTTGAATCCACTATAATCAAATTTACCGTCTTTATCAGGAAGGCCGAATGCCGAGATTCCTTCTGTCACTATCACCAAGGCATCGACATTCTCTAAAAATCTAAATTGAATCCCTAAAGGAATTAAGGGATCGGAAATCACCGCATCAATAGCTCTCCTTGGCAATATTACTTTAAAGTCAAGACTCTTGCCAATTTTTCTAGCGATTATAGGGGTCAAACTTGTTACTATTTTATTGGAAATAAAATATATGAAGTCCTTGGCATCGTTCAAAATAAGCTCGATGTTGTTTAAACTATCGGCTGTCTCGCCATCGAACTCAGCCTCCAACAGTTCGCCCATTCTTTCAATCAATTCGTAAGGGATACCAGAGTAGTCTTTTTCATTGAAATATTCGCTGTGATTTGAGATAAAAACAAGAGCAGGAATCTGAGACAACACCAATTTTCCATACGAAGTCAGTTGATACATTCCATCTTCATCCTTCTGTATCAATGAGGCTTCGCTCAGCCTCTGGAGATGACGCGATACCTCAGGAGGACTGAGGCCCAATGATCTTGAAATTTTTGCCAGCCTAAGACCTTGATCATGTAATCCCATCAATATGGACATTCTCTCCCTACTGGAAAGTTCGAAGAACAGCTTATGCAGCTTCTCCAATTTAACACACGACTCCTTAACGCAATCATTCTTACCATTCATAAATCCTAAGTATTGATTTCAAATAAGAGTTTTATATGGATGCTTGGATGGGTTATTGGGATTCTGGACAATAAAAGTGCCGACCAGAGGGGATCTAAACAAACAAATGGTGGGGAAGTTGGAGAAGGTCCACACCTCTGGTCGACAATTTATGATTAACAATAATTCGTATATAGTGTTAACTTTAACTATTGCATTTCATAGGAACAATTAGTCTCACTTCTAGGAAAATGAGAGTAAAGAACAGGGGATGCCGTGGGGTATTCGGGCTATTCCTTGACCTCCACATTGTTCGCATTCCAAATGAGCAAGAGTTTCTCCTTGAGAACCACCACCGTCTTATCCATCTCCTCGATCGACATGGGCTTGACCAGATAGACGATGATGTGCTCCTTCAGCCTATCGATGTCGCTCTGGAACGTAGACCCAGTCATGATGATGATTGGCAATTCCTTCCTTTTGGCATCGTCTGTGATATGATCAGCAATCTGATGCCCATCCATTTTAGGAAGTTTGAGGTCCAGCAACATAAGGTCGATCTCATTTGACGAATCAAGGAAATCTATAGCTTTCTGGCCATCGTTTAGCCAGGTCAATTCGGTGGCCACCCCGGTCTGCTTGACCAGATCTGAGACCAGACACGCATCGGCGCGATTGTCCTCTACCAACAGAACTTTCAGTGGTCTCATCTACCTCCTCCAAGACCTTTCGCGATGCTGAAGAAGAAAGTGCTCCCCTCGCCTAACTCAGATTGGATCCAAATCCTTCCTCCGTGCCGTTCCACAATCTTCTTGCTGATGGGAAGACCTATTCCACTGCCTGGATACTCATCCCTGCTATGCAATCTTTGGAACATCTGGAAGATCTTTTCGTGATTTCTTGGATCAATCCCTATGCCATTGTCCTCGACGGTGAAGACCCATTCTATTTGGGTCTGATAATAATCGATCAGGATCCTCGGTGTTTTGGCCTTATTGAACTTCATTGAGTTGGCGACCAGGTTTTGGACGACCTGCCCTATCTGGACCTTATCTGCCCAGACCATGGGGAGGTTCCTCGCCTCGATGTTCGCCCCGCTCTCCTTTATGGCGACCTGCAATGAACTCAGCACCTCAGCCACTACGATATTCATGTCCACTTGTTCGAAGGGCTTGACCTGGATGTCTACCCTTGAATACTGCAGCAAGTCGTTGATTAACTGCCTCATCCGTTCAGCGCCTTCGTTTATGTAAACGAGATATTCCTTGGATTGGTCGTCGAGTTCCTTGCTGTATCTCTTGTTCAGCAAGCCAACGTAGTTGATCACCATACGCAAAGGCTCCTGAAGGTCGTGCGAGGCGACGTACGCGAACTGCTGGAGCTCGGAGTTGGATCTTGCCAGTTTCTGCTGGGCAATGATCTGGTCGCTGATGTCGAATCTTAAACCGATGATCGCTGTGAGGTTACCTTTGGAGTCCCGGATTGGGACGGCATTGGCGTTGGAATAACCCCTGGTCCCATCCAGGCGCTCGAACTGGATGATTTCGTTTAGCACTGCCTTTCCGGTCCTCATCGCCACGTTCAATGGGAGTTCTTCCTCAGAGTATTGTCTCCCATCAAGATGGAAGGAGGTGTATAATGGTAGGTCGTATAATGGTAGGTCCCTATCATCGCAGACCGCTTTGGTAGGACCACGTAATTGGCGGCTCACTTCCTTGTTTACGTATATGACCCTCCCATCTGGTGGTTCGACCATGACCACAGCCACTGGCATCTGATCCAATAGGGTCTCCAACCTGACCTTGGCATCCTCTAATTCAGAGGTGCGACTCTTTACTTTCTCCTCCAGCTCCTCGTTCGCTTTCCTCAATGCTGCTTCTGCAGCTAGGCGCTCGGATAAATCTGTGACGAGAACGCTATACGTTGGAAGTTTAGCCATGGAGAGATGACTTATGGATAATTTCACTGGCAGGAGTCGGCTATAGGCCAGCCTGAGATATAACTCGCTCTTCGATGGACGGTCCTTGCTCTCCTTCATCAATGCCCAGAGCACCTTCCTGTCTGCCGGAGCAAGACAATCCACGAACTTCGATCCAATTATTCGCTCCAACGGGATTCCTACGGCCTTGGCGAAGCTCCGATTGCTGTAGAGGATGGAGCTGTCCTCCGATATCGTGACCGCCCCCTCGCTCATCTGCTCGAATAAAGCTCGATATGGTTCATCGGCGCCTTTGAGGGTGTAGATCTGGTCCTTGCCATCGACGTTGACTATCACAGCGTCGACCTCTCCGTTCAGAATCGCCTTGAGTGTCCCTTCGCTTTCGGAAAGACTGCTCTCCAATTCCTTGACCTTCGACCTCAGGAGGTCTCTCTCGGACAGTGCCTTCTTCAGAGCAGAATTATCGTCCCCCGAGGTCGTCACCACTCCTCCCTCATTTCTTCTTTGGCACTATCTGCAATCCCGCTATTACCCGCTCCTTATCAGAAAGGTCCCCAACTAGCTTCCTCAATGGGAGAGGGAGCTTTCTAATCAGTGTTGGAGCCGCGAGAATCTGATCCTTGCTGGCCAGCTCTGGTTGTTGGTAGATGTCCACTATCTCTAGGTCGTAATGGTCTTCTAGCTCGTCCTGGCAAATTTTACGTATGTTCCTGATGGCCTGCTCGGATCTTGAGGTACTGCCAGTGACGTAGAGGCGAAGGACGTACTTCTTCGCCCCACCGTCTTCAGCTACGGATTTTGCTTTTTTGGGCATTTAAAGCTTCCCCCCCTTGGCACGCTTCTTAATCTCTAAGCCCACCAGGACCTTCTCCTCATTCGATAGGTCCCCGATTATCTTCTTCATCGGCGGAGGGAGCTTCCTGATCAAGGTGGGTACAACGACGATCTGATCCGCCTTGGCCAATTTTGGGTTCTCCTGGAGGTCTATGACATTGATGAGATAATTGCAAGATAGGTTCT
>DATIXC010000219.1:0-3787 GCA_035518995.1 Methanomassiliicoccales archaeon
GCCCGCAGGAGGACAACCTGGACCCCGACTTCACCGCCTGGAAGAACCTGCTGATCTTCGCACGCTACTTTGGCATCGGCAAGGAGAAGGCGGAGGCCAGGGCCAAGGATCTGCTCGACTTCATGGCGCTCTCGGAGAAGAAGGACGTGGAGATCGAGAAGCTGTCCGGGGGGATGAAGAGGAGGTTGATGATCGCCCGAGCGCTGATGAACGATCCCAAGCTCCTGATATTGGACGAGCCGACCACCGGACTTGACCCGCAGGCCAGGCACCTCATCTGGGATAAGGTGCGCGAGCTGAAGAAGCGGGGAGTGACGGTCATAATCACGACGCACTACATGGACGAGGCGCAGCAGCTCTGCGACCGCCTGGTGATAATGGAGAAGGGTAGGATCCTGGAGGAGGGCCAGCCTCTAATGCTCATCTCCAAGCACGTCGGCTCGGGCGTTGTGGAGGTGCTCAATCCCGAAGATGCCCTGGACGAATGGCTGAAGAAGGGCGAATGGGGTTACGAGAGGGCTGGAGATAGGGTGTACCTCTACACCGACGACAACCGCAAGGTTAGGGAGCTCGTCCTGGAGCGGCACACGAGCGCCAACGTCATCATCAGGGATGCGACCTTGGAGGACGTGTTCCTCAAGCTAACGGGCAGGGGGCTGAGGGATTGAGCCTGATCTCGAACATCAGCAGACGCTCCTGGGCGGTCTGGCGTAGGGACAAGGACGTGTTCTTCAAGACCTGGAAGACCAACTTCCTGCCGCCGTTCATAGAACCCGTCCTCTACCTGCTGGCCATGGGATTCGGCTTCGGGATGCTTATCCATGAGCTCCCACCGCCGTGGAACGTTTACACCTATGCCGAGTTCCTTGGCCCGGGCCTGATCGCCATCTCAGCCATGTACGGGGCCTTCTTCGAGTGCACCTACGGCTCGTTCGTGCGCATGCACTACCAGAAGACCTTCGAGGCCATCGTCGCCACACCGCTGACCATCGAGGACGTGATCGCCGGGGAGATACTGTGGGGGGCGACGAAGAGCTTCATAAACGCCACCATAGTGGCGTTCGTGGTGGCGGCCTTCGGACTGCTGTCCTTCCCCAGCTTCCTGGTCGTAATCCCCCTGACCTTCCTGGTGGGCTTGATGTTCGGGGCGATAGCCATGATCTTCACGGCCGTAGTGCCCAACATCGACTCCTTCAACTACCCCTTCTTCCTGCTCATCACGCCCATGTTCCTGTTCAGCGGGACCTTCTTCCCGCTGGAGATCCTCCCCAAGGTGGTCCAGGACGTTGCGCTGTTCCTACCCCTCACCCACACCACCATCCTGATCAGGAGCTTCGGCCTCGGTGTCTATGGGACGACCGATGTCTTTAGCCTGCTCTATCTGGTGATATTGACAACGATTACGTTCTTTGCGGCGGTCTGGATGATGCGCAGGCGCCTGGTCAACTGAGGAGCACGAGGCGGCCTTGTCGCACCTCGACCTTGACCAGCGACTTGATCCGCAACCCCAATTCCTTCTCGATCGTCGCCTTGCCGTGGCCCTTCTCCACCACCACGATGATATCGACGACCTCGGCCCCTATTTGCCTGAGGGCTGTGATGACGGCGAGGATCGTCCCGCCCGTGCTCACCACGTCGTCGACCACCACGACCCTCTCCCCCTTGGCCACGCCGTTGATGAACATCTCGCCCTTGGAATAACCAGTGACCTGATGCACCTTCACCTCACCTGCCAGGCCGTACCTCTTCTTCCTGATGACGCTGTAGGGAATTCCCAGCTCTAAGGAGAGGGGCGCGGCCAGGGGAATGCCCATGGCCTCTGGCGTGAGGATCAGGTCGCAGTGGAAGTCGCCCACCTCCTTGATCCCGTCCAGGACCTCGGCCAAGACCATGGGGTCCATCTGGGGTATCCCATCGCTGATGGGATGCACGAAGTAGTCGTAGGATCCCATCTTGATGATGGGGGAGGCTTCGAGGCTCTTCCTGAAAAGCTCTAGAGTCATCGCGCCCCCGCCTATTAAACGACCTTCTGCCAGATCCGGCCCTTGCGTTGGATCGTGCCCTGTGCTTCGAGGTCCTTCAAGGTCTCGCGGACCAGGACCTCTGAGACCTCGATATGGAACTGATCCCTGAACGCGCCGCGGACCTCGTCCTCGGTCTTGCCCTCATAGAGGGTCTTGGGCAGGATCGTACGAAGATCCTCGTGCAGGTTCCAGGGGAAGATGAACCATGTCCAGTCCTTCTCCTCCACCCGGATGGAGTAGAAGTCGGGCTCGATCTTGGAGTGGGTGATGTGGAGCAGGCAGGCGGTCTGAATGACCTCGGGGTCGAGCTCTTTGATGTGGGAGACCGCCAGCTTGAGGCTCTCCCCGGTATCGGTTATGTCGTCGACTATCAGGACGCGCTCGCTTTTGATAGTGGCATTAAGCTCCTGGGTCAGGAGGGCCTTGCCATCCGGGCTCGCGGTGACGCCCCAATGCTCGGTCTTCACCGCATAGAGCTTCTTAACATAGAGATGGTCACAAAGCAATCTGGCCGGAACCCAACCTCCCCTGGTCAGCCCCACGATGACCGTGGGCTTGCATCGGCAGTCCATAATCTGATGCGCCACGTCCAGGGTCCAACGCGATATCTCATCCCAGGTCACCACCTTGGTCCGGAAGCTCTCGACCTTTTCCATCCTCGAACCCTGGATGACCTGCACGCGATGTATTGGCAAAAGTCTTTCGTCGGTCCCAAGGCGAAGATACATCCGCCCCTCGGTCGATAGGATAAGTCGTGGTCTATCCTCGGCAGGTCCTTAACCAGCTGAAATGGGGCCCGAGCGGGGGGCTGGACAATGCCGAGGTCACCTATTTGCATCGTGGAGCGCCTGGAGACGAGCTGACCGTCCCGGGTTCTGAAATCGTCGGGCTGGAGCGCTCCTTCTTCTGCATCGGCGAGAGCAAGGTACCGTACCACAGGATTAAGCGCATCGTCCTGGACGGAGAAGTTCTCTACGACTCGGGCTTGAGGAAAGGCGACCGATGAGCGTCCTGCGATCAGCGCGGCTCGTTGCAATTGGGACAGGTGCGCATGAAGGAGGGATACTGCACCCCGCACTTCTTGCACTTCACCATCTCCGTCTTCCTGGGCTGTTCGGCCTGCGCTGGCTCTTGCGGTGGCGGAGGGGCCGGTTGGGATGGCGGAGGGCTCTGGGGCGCTGCCTGCGCTGGTGGCGGTGCCGTGGTGCCGGCCTGATTTGCGCCAGCGGGATAGGACTGATAGCTGGGCTGGAAAACGCGCCGCAGGATGACGTACGATATTAGCAAAAGTACGCCTGGAACGAACAGAAGGAAGAGGCCGATAAGACCGAAGACAAGGAGCCAGTTCGAACCGTCCTGGAACTTGCCTTGGTCGATCCTGTCGAAGATGAGCTTCTTCATGAAATAGAGCACCACGAAGTACAGCACTCCCGATGCTAGGATGTAAGCCGCCCAGAACGCGGCCGACGATGACTCGATGGTGAAGAAGGACACGATGCCGCTGATGATGTACACCAGGCCCAGGAGGGCCATGATCCATTGGGTCCACCAGGCCAGCTCCCTGGCTTGCACAACGGGCGCGGGGAGCCATGGCGGCCCTGCGCTCTTGGCCATGAATGGAAGGTCGAGGTTGTCGAGCTCATGCTTCATTGTCCCATCCTCCTCGATTCGAAATCGCCCTTGGAGATGTCAGCGGGAACGGCTTGTCTATATATGAATTTTGTCTGGGGCCAGGATGTGAATATTAAATTATTATTATATTT
>DATIXC010000220.1:0-8036 GCA_035518995.1 Methanomassiliicoccales archaeon
CCTGGTCGTCAACCAGGATTATCCTGCCCACCCCAGCCGCTGCCAGGTACATTATCGCCGGAGAGCCGAGGCCTCCGACCCCGAGAACGCCGACCGTCGCTTTCTTCAGCTTGAGCTGGGCCTCCTCGCCGAAGCCATCGATGATGAGCTGCCTCCGGTAGCGGTCTTTATCCCTGATGCTGAGTTCCATCGGACCCCTGACGCTGGTCGTGATTCCTTTGACGGGGAATAAGCATTCGCTTGAATTCGGCAGACGTCCCTCCCTGCTTAAATCACCTCGTTATAGGAGGAGCCAAGGTTCCAGAAAATCGGTCGAGGGGGAGCAAAGGATTTTGAGCGCTGGAAGGACAGCGTCAAAAGTTCCCAGTATTAATGAGCCGACAACAATCGGGAAGAATATTATACCCTGGGCGAGTCTGACGCTTGAAAATGAGCTCCATATTAGGAAGCAGGGGGTTTAGGACCCCTCTACATCTGCGAGTGCTGTACATCTCGACCTTTATCCTACGCACCGCATTCGGGGCCTTGCTCCTTCTTCTTTCCGCCTACGTTGGCGGTGACCCCTCCACACGATTGCTTTCCATCGCCATTATCGCCGTACCCTACCCATTGGCCGAGATGCTGACGGCCAACTACTTCGGCATGAAGAGCGACAAGGTCGGGAGGAAGAGGATCATCGTCCTTGGCACCACGCTGGCCGCGGTGACGGTCGCGCTTTATTCGCTATCGAACAACGTCTGGTACCTCGCTGCATTACATGGCATCCATGGCATCGGCGCCGCCGCGACGGTGGCCCCGGCTATCGCCATGATCGCGGACAAAGCGAACAGCTCGGATCGCGGCCGGCAGATGGGCTGGTTCGATTACTCGACATTCCTCGGTTACATAGTGGGGGCTGTAGTGGGCGGCTTCCTGGTCGACCTGGTGAACGTGGAGGTTGGCTTCCTTCTTATGGCGGGAATGCTAGCGGGCTCGGCCCTGATGTTGCACACCTTCGTGAGACAGGAGGCGCCGACCACCAGTGCCGAGAGGTATGGCGGCCTGGCTGAGCTTAGGAGGGTCTTCAGGATCAAGGAGATCAGGTTGATGTTCCCCATATGGCTCATTGTTGCCACCCTTCTAGGCCTTGCGCTCACCTACCTGCCAATAATCCTCCTCAGCCAGAATGTGAGCGGGACTACGATAGGTCTGCTCTTCGCCGGCGCTGGCGTGTTGTTCGGCCTTCTCCAGCCTTTCTGGGGTAAGGTCTCGGATGCGATTGGCAGGATTCCAGTGATGGCCTACGGGATCTTCAGCATGTTCGGCATCATCATCATCCTGGCCTTCTTCCAGGACTCTATTTATCACTCCGACCCGACTGGGAATCATTTTAACTGGGTAGGAGTGGCCGTTTTGGCTCTGCTTGGCTTGGGGGTAGGAGCGTTCGTGCCCTCGGCGTTGGCCCTGATGGCCGATTCGTCCGATAAGAACTCCTACGGCGCCACCATGGGGCTCTATTCCTTCGCCCTCGGGTTCGGGGCCTTCGTGGCGGAGTCGCTTGGCCTGGTGATCATCCTATTGACAGGCAGGGAGGGCGCCCCAACCTGGTTACTGTACTTTGCAGCCTTCTTGATCTGCTTGGCCGTCCTCATGACCATAGTGTTCTTCATCTCCTCTATGTTGAAGAAGCGCCGATCGAGGGCGGGTTGATCACTCGGAGGCCTGTGCGGGAAATTCCAAAAATTGTGTTCCAAGCGTACATCCAGGAAACTTATCTTACCACCACGACATGCGATTCGCCGTACTCCTGAGGTATCTGCCCCATGGTCCATCCGGGCGAGGTCGTCTCGCAGTAATAGTAGCTCACGCCGCCAACTTCGTAATAGGTTCCCGAAGGGATATAGTCGGCCCCGACCCCGATGGCCATATGCGCCTCGTAATAGAGGAGCGCCGCATGGTAGCCCAGGTCGACCATTATGGAAGCATACAGAAAGGACTTGTCCTCGCAGTCCCCCTGGCCGTTGTGCAGGGTCTCGAGAGGAAAGGCCCAATAGTCCTGGGCTCCGTACGTCAGGTTGTCATAGGCGTAGGGGAAACAGCTCTGAACGAAGGATAGCGCGAGGTTGGCCATGCCAATCTCGTTCAGCCCGGCCTGTCCGCTGAGATTTTTCAGCGAGGCGGCGATGTCCATTACGACCGGGTCGCTGGCGGTGATGAAGTCGAGCCCATGGTCGTAATCGTAGGAGAACCTGAACCCGCGCTCGATCTGGAAGCTCTGATAGTACTCGTACTCGGAATCGGAAAGGTCGAAGCTGAGGGTGAAGTTGTCCCCTTCGAAGGTCCAGGATTTCACCCAGCTTCCTGATCCTGCGGCAAAGCTCTCGCTGAAGAGGCCGTTGCCGTCCGAGAGTAGGTCTTCGCTCAAGAGCTGCTGCGGTATCCCCATCGCAATTGATATCGCCACCACCAGCAAGAAAGCGAGGATGATCGGGCCGGCCACGCCCCTCCTTCGCCTTGCTGGGGCGCCAGGTTGTCCATGGGCAGACGATGGCTTTGCGGATTGGTCGCAAGAGACACCGGGCGGTCCGACCCGCCTGCCGCAATTGGGGCATGCGAGCCAGTCGCTTTCCAGAGCATGACCACAATGGGGACAGAACCCGCTCGCTTCGGATGCCAATCTCTGACCTTAGGCGAAAGCATTTTCCGATTCGAATATAAACGATTCCATCCGGGTGTTCGTTTACGAAAACGAGAAACCGATAGAAGTCGCCCGGATCGGAGGGGGTCAGCCCGCCTGTGATTATTCTCGCAGCTGCAAAAGCGCGGCCCACCAGCCCTGGCAACATATTAATATGCTCAAACGCGCAATCGACTCTCGATGGTATACTGCCCCAAGTGCGGCAAGCAGAACCCTGACGATGCCGTCTATTGCAACAACTGCGGTGCCTCGCTGCAAACTGGGAAGAGAGATGCTGGAAGGGAGTGGGACAACCGATGCAATGATACTTGTGCAGGACGAAGCCGAGTAGGGCTGATCTTCTGGGGTATCGTGGTCATCCTCATCGGGATCTGGGTCACCATTGAGTTCGGTCTCAAGAACATCAGTGGGCTACCTGATTGGGTCTACAGCATCTCGTGGGGATGGATCTTCGGAGTGTTCTTTGGTCTCGTTATTCTCATCGCTGGCATCTCGCTCGTCTTGCGAGCGAACAAGCATCAATAGAACCCGCAGGTCCTTCCGCATGAAGCGCAGGTCCCGGCGTGCCTCCAGTCAGAGATTTGTATCCTCGTGTCCAGCCAAAGGAAGCAGACGATGAGCGCCACGAGCCCGTAGGTCCCGCTGCCCGTCGAACTGAGCGCGCCGATGGTGACCATGAAGAAGCCGACGACCAACAAAGCGTTGGCCAGGAGGTGGGACCAGCTGGTGCCCCTCTTGGACGCGATCTCCACCAGGCCTAGAGCCACGATGGCCAGCCCAGCCAGGAAGGCGACCCACCCCTCGTCAGCGCTGACGTCCAGCGCGAAGAAATAGATGACCGTCAAGGCCAAGGCGGTGATGGAGCCGACCATGAGGCCAAGGCATCCTCCGCAGTACTTCCTCCCCCTCAGGACCACGACCCGCTCGTCGAACGAGCCGCAGTCGGGATGGTGCGCGACGTACCTCGGCCGGCCTGGGCCCTGGTTTCGATCGATCGGGGGGCCCTTGCCCTTCCCACGCAGGAAGCCAGGCTTTGCGCTCAGGACGATCCCTGCGACGCAGCTGGCCATGAAAGCCGAGGAAACGACGGCCTTGTCCAAGAGGGGCGTGGTGCTCGGTTGCGCTGATTCGATCCGGACCATGACGAGCAAGAGGACCGCTGCCGTGAAGGAAAGCAGGACGTATGCCAAGAGAGACTGGTCCTTCCTCAAATCAGCTGCCTCAGCGAACCCAGCACCCTCTTCCCCGCGAGATGCCGGTAGACGTTCTTCATGATCTCGTTGCTGGAGAAAATACCCCGTATCGCCTTCAATGGCGAGCCGTAGAAGTCCTTATAGCAGTCGTAGAGCTCCCCCTGCACCTCGGTGCGCGAAAGGGTCTCGGTGGGCATTATTGCGTGGGCCATGTCGTAGTGGGCATAGTTCCTGTCCTCGAGCCAGCCGTTCTTCAGCGCTTCCGTGTGCACCTCGGTCCCAGGCAAGGGTGTCAGGATGGAGTAGATGACCAGGTGGGGGTCAAGCTCGTGTATGAAGTCCCTCGCGGCCTGGATGGAGGCATGGCCGTCACTCCTCGAGCCAATGACCAGCATGGCCTGTGAGAAGACGCCGTTCTCTTTCAGGATGCGGACTGCCTCCTTGGCGTCGCCCACCGTCTCGCCCTTCTTGAAGTCCTTGAGCGTCTGAGGTGAGCCGCTCTCCACCCCGACCAGCTGCCAGTTGTTGCCCACCTTGCGCAGCCTCGACACGGTTTCCGGGTGCCGGGCGATGTCGTCCGTGCGGGACTGGAAGAACCAGGCGGTGGACTCGTCGAACCTCTGGACATCGAGCTCCCGTGCCAGATCCTCGCCCCGCTTGGAGTACTCGAAATTGTCGTCGGTGAGCCAGATGAACCCCGCTCCCAGGTCGTCCCGCATGTGGGCCATCTCCTCGGCGAGCCTCTTAGGGGACTTGCTGCGCCATGTTCCGCTCCAATGTCGCCATTGCGTGCAGAAGGCGCATTTGTGCCAGCATCCTCGAGAGCCCTCGAGGATCAGGTACCGCTTCTTGCCCGCCATCATGGTGAAGTGGTACTTGGACAGGTTCCCCTCAACCAGATGGTATGCAGGATAGGGGAGCGAGTCGAGGTCGGCGATGAGCTCGCGGTCCGGGGTGCGCACCATCCTATCACCATTCCTGAACGTGAGCCCGTCCACTTTGCCCAGGTCGCCCTTGGCCCGGAGGGCGCTAATGAGCTCGACGAGAGTCCTTTCGCCCTCCCCCCTGACGATGAGATCGATCTCAGGGAAGGAGGTTAGGCTCTCGACGTCGGTACTAGAAAAATGCTGGCCGCCCATGATGGTCACGATTCTTGGATTGACCTTCTTGGCCGTCTCCGCCACCTTGGCACATACATAAGCATTGCAGGTGAACCCGGATGACGCAACGATGTCGGGAGAGAACGAGGAGAAGTAGTTCTCCACGTCCTTCCAGTCCTTCTCCTCGGCCTGGCAGTCGAGGACCGCAACCTCCACTCCCTCTAGCTCCCTCTCGACGTAGGCGGCGAGGGCCAACAGGCCGGTCGGAGGGGGCAGGTACTCGCCCATAAGGAACCAATAGTCCTTTGGTGGCTCCACGAAGAGAAGTCTGGTTTTCATCGCGCTCCCATGAACAGCCCCTCGCGGATTGATAAAGCTTGCCTGGGGGAACGCTCGATCGAAAGCTCCGCACGTCGATGGCACGAAATTTATATCGACTTGGAGCGGCAGTGATTAATAAGCGACACAGGAAGGGCTTGCCTCTGAAGGTCCGGGAGTTCTATGCCAAGTACCTGCCGGTCGGCGATCGCCTAGGAGAGACGTTCTATGCCGTATGGATGGTGGTCATCTCCTTGGGCATCCTGGGCGCGACCGGACTGGAGGAGAAATCGATCGCCTATGTCATCTTCGTGGCCTTCGCCGTCAACATGACATGGGGTGTGATCGACGGCATATCCGTGATGCAGAGCAAGGTCATCGAGAGAGCGAAGACCGACCAGACCGTATACGATCTGCGCACCAGGAACGACCAGTCCGCTCGAGAGGCCGCCTCCGCTTCCCTCAACGGCTCGGTGGCCGCCAGCTTGGGCGAGGGGGACATGCGGAAAGTTATAGACCTCATCGCCGCAGGCAAGCCTGGCGACGACCCCTCGAAGAAGCCATACTTCGCAAAGAAGGAGGATTGGTTCTACGCCATCGGCATCTTCTTCATCGACACCCTGATCGTAGTTCCCATAGTCGCCCCGCTGCTGGTATTCGACGACCCGGTCAAGGCGCTCTACACCTCCCAGCTCATCGCCACTGTCTTCTTTGCCGCGCTTGGGGTCGCGTACGCCAAGAACCTCCATCGGAGGAAGTGGTTGGCCGCCCTGTGGCTGGGGACCTTGTGCTTCAGCCTCTTCACCTTCGCTTACTTCTGGGGTTGGTGATTGGGATGGGAGGAGGCCGCGGTTCCAGGTCCAGGGCACTGGCCTAATTCCATCAAACAGGACCAGAACCAGGACGGAAGGAAAGATTGAAATAATGACGGCTCCGAGCATCGCCTGGTGATCTCTGATGGCAATGGGAGAGAAGCTGTTTGAAGAGAAGGGAAAAGCGACCGTGATCTTCATCAAGGAAATCGGGGCGGAGGGCGTGGTTTTGAAGCAGTCCTTCACCTCGGAGCTCAAGGGCCATGGGCGATGGCCCAGCGGTATGAACATGGGCTCGGGCCTGGTCAAGATGATGCCCAATGGAATGGCCAGGGGCAAGTGGCATGGCATTTTCACGACCAGCGACGGCGAGATGGCGGTCTGGAAAGGCTGCGGCAGGTCAAAGAGGGGACCCAACTCGCTCAAGGGCGTGATGCTCATCTCCTTCATGACCATGTCTGAGAAGCTGAAGTGGATGAACGAAGTCACCGCCATCGCTGAGGTCAGCGGTGACATGATGAATTTCACCGACGTCGGATACGAGTGGAAGCTGTAAGATGCAAACCTCTTACCATTACCTTTTATTCCCATGATTCTCGTGAGAGCTCTTGCCCGTTGGCCATTAACGCCATGAGGCTATCGGGGCGGCCCCTGAAACGGTTAAATAGCGTCCTTCGGATTCTGGCCAGAGGTTCATCATGCCCGTGTCGGTAATCGAGGTACGCAACCTCCTCAAGAAATATGGCGATTTCACCGCAGTGGATGGCATCAGTTTCAACGTCATGAAGGGCGAGGTCTTCTCCCTACTCGGGCCCAACGGCGCCGGCAAGACCACCACCGTGGAGATCATGGAATGCCTTCGGTCTTTGACCTCGGGGGAGGTCAGGATCCTTGGGATGGACGTCAACACCGAGGCGCTGCGGATCAAGGGCAGGATCGGGGTCCTGCCCCAGGACTTCAACGCCTTCGACTTCCTGACGGTTAAGGAGAACATCGAGTACTTCGGCGGCATGTTCGACAAGAGCCTGCCGGCCGACGACCTCATCAAGGCGGTGGACCTGGGGGAGAAGCGGGACGTCTGGTTCAAGAAGCTCTCCGGTGGACTGAAGCAGCGCGTGGGCGTGGCCATCTCCATGGTCAACGACCCCGACATCATCTTCCTCGACGAGCCGACCACGGGACTGGACCCCAAGGCCCGCCGGGACGTCTGGGCCGTCATCCAGGACCTGAGGGCCAAGGGCAAGACGGTCATCCTCACCACCCATTACATGGAGGAGGCGGAGGTGCTCTCTGACCGCGTGGGCATCATCGACCATGGCAAGTTCCTCGCGCTCGGAACGCCGCACGACATCATCGAGCAGTTCGGCACCGGTAGCAGGTGCATCATCTCCAATTGCGACGATGCTTGCTTGATGGCGCTCAAGCAGCAGTGGCCGGGCATCGAGCGCAGGGAGGGCGACATCGTCATAAAGCTCGAGAACAAGGGCTCTCTGCCGGAGATCATTTACTCATTGGACAGGTCCGGAGGTAACTACGAGCAGATCCAGGTGACCAGGCCGACCCTCGAGGATGTCTTCCTGCGTCTCACCGGCAAGAAGCTGCACGAGGAGGAGGCGCCCAAGCCTGCGGAGAAGGAGAAGAAGGGGCTCCTCGGCGGAAGGAAGAAGGAGAAGGGGGTGGCCTGATGGCGAATCGCATCGTCGTCGCCCTGAAGGGCGAGGTCAAGACCTTCTGGCGCAACAAGTCCACCATCTTCTGGACGGTGGCGTTCCCGGTGCTGCTGATACTTCTTTTCGGGGCCATATTCAGCGGTGGCGCGACGGGAAAGGTGGACATCGCGGTTCAGGACCTGTCGGACACCACGGCCTCGCACATGTACATCAATTCGTTGCTGCAGACCGGGTCGGTCTCGATCACCAACGTCAGCAAGGACGTC
>DATIXC010000221.1:0-11582 GCA_035518995.1 Methanomassiliicoccales archaeon
CGATAGGCCGATCTACCTGGTGGTGGAGGACCCGCTCCAAGTGGAGAGGGCGGTGCGGGTTCTGGTGCGTATGGGGTACGACTTTGTCGCCGGCTACCTGAGAGGCGGGATGTCGCAATGGCTGCGCGAAGGCCTTCCGTACGAGACGCTCGCCACGCACGACGTCGCCACGACCAGGAAGATGGTTCACGAAGGCAAGGCCATGATCCTCGACCCGCGTCCGGGCCATGAGTGGGAGGAAATAAGGGTCCCAGGGGCGAAGCACGTCTTCGTGGGCGAGCTCCAGTCCAGGCTCTCCGAGGTCCCCAAGCTGACCAAGGTCGCCTGCATGTGCAGCGCTGGTTTCAGGGGGAGCATGGCGGCGGTCATGCTCCGCAACCTCGGCTACGACAACGTGTTCAACGTCCTCGGGGGAATCGGGGCATGGAAGGCAGCGGGCTTCGAGGTCGAGGAATGAGCAGGTAGCAAGCCAGTGCGTCCAAATTATTAACTATCGACGACGACCGGATAAGCGTCTTAATAACAAATGATATAAATGTTAATAACTTACTAAATTCCACAGTTATGTCGGAAGGGTCTAGAGAGGTCCCTCGGACCTTGGCGGCGGTCGCCCTGGTCGCCATCATCATCGGGGGCAGCGCGGCCGCGTTCCTGCTATTCGTGCCCCAGACCGAGAACTCTGGCAGGCTCCAGGTCGTGGCCACGTTCTATCCGTTGTACTTTCTCTCCAGCGAGATTGCAGGTGAAAAAGCGGATGTGCGCACCTTGATCCCGAACAATATCGATCCCCATACCTGGGAGCCGACCCCGTCGGACCTGATCGAGGTCAGCGAGGCAAGGGTTCTGGTCTTCAACGGGCTGGGCTTCGAACCTTGGATTGACGATTTCCTGTCCGCGGTCAACAACCCCGGCCTGATAAAGGTGGACACGAGCGTGGGAGTATCCCCGATACCGGGGACTGGGGACGAGCAGGGGGCGCAGGACCCGCATTTCTGGTTGGACCCGTTGAGCGCCAAGATACAGGTGCAGAACATCCTACAGGCCTTCGTCCAGGCGGATCCGGGCAACGCGACGTTCTATTCCCAGAACGCAGAGATGCTCATGCAGAGGCTGGACAAGCTGAACCTAGACTTCGCTGCGGGGCTGGCCAACCGGACCAAGAACGCCATCGTCACCACCCATGAGGGCTTCAACTACCTTGCGCACCGGTACGGCTTCGAGGCCTACGCCGCCATCGGCATCTCTGCAGACCAGCAGCCGAGCCCGAAGGACATGGCGCGGCTGACCGACCTTGTCAACAGCCTAGGGCTGCACTACGTGTTCTCAGAACCGATCTACCTGGACGCGGTGATGGAGATGATCGCCACCGAGACCGGGGCGCACGTCCTCGTCCTCGATGGCCTCCATGGGAGGGCCGGCGTCCACGCCCAAATGGACTACTTCGAGATAATGTACGCTAACCTGGAGAGCCTGGAGATAGGATTGGAGGTGGTTTGATGAGCTCCTCGAATAGCGCCTCTGGCGCATCGCCGCGTAAAGTGGTGGAGGTCAAGGACGTCACTGTAAGGATCAACAACCTGGTCGTTTTGGACAGGGTCTCCGTGGAGGTCGAGAGCGGCGATGTCCTGGGAATCGTCGGCCCCAACGGAGGGGGGAAGACCACCCTCCTGAACGCGGTCCTTGGCAACATCCCCATCGAATCGGGCCAGATCCGGCTCTTCGGGGTGGACATCAAGCACTTCAAGGACTTCAATCTCGTCGGCTTCGTGGCTCAGAACGCCATACAATTCGACCCCATCTTCCCTGCGACCGTCAGGGAGATCGTGTCGTTGGGATGCCTCAACCGCGACCGCCTGGGAAGGAGGCTGGGGAAGGGCCAGAAGGAGGAGGTGGAGAAGGCCATCGACCTGATGGGCCTCAGGAACGTGGCCGACGTCAAGATCAGCGACCTGTCCGGCGGGCAGAAGCAGAGGATATTCATCGCCAAGGCCCTTGTACGGAAACCGAAGCTCCTCATCCTCGATGAAGCGACGGCCGGCCTCGACGCATGCATGCAGGACCATTTCCACAACCTCCTCCGCTTCCTCAAATCCGAGTACGGCATCACCGTGATGACGGTGAACCACGACCTCTCAGGGGTCATCTGCCAGGCCAACAAGTTGGCGGTGGTGAACCGGCAGTTGCATTACACGCGCATCACACCGGACTTCGATCCTTCAAGGATGCTGCAGGAAGCGTACGGAGAGCATTTTACCTTCATCTTCCACCACGACCATGGCAGCTGCCTGCTCCCGGAGCAGAAGCCGATCCCTGTCCAGGAAGGGGGGAGATGAGATGGTGGATCTCGGCGGCCTATTCGCTTATGAGTTCTTCCAGAGGGCCTTCCTGGCCGGGATATGCTCCGCCCTGCTCTGCGCGGCGCTCGGGGTCTTCATAGTGCTGAAGCGCGCCTCGCTCATCGGGGAGGGCATAGCCCACCTTTCGTTCGGTGGGATCGCCATAGGCCTGGTCCTGGCCGTCTATCCCTTGTACACGGCGCTGATACTGGCCTTGCTGGGCACATTGATCATCTCGCTGCTCAACCGGAGCAAGATCGTCTACTCGGAGACGGCCATCGGCCTGATATTCTCCGCGGGCCTGGCGATCGGTGCGGTCCTCGCCTCGATCGGAGGAGGGTTCACAGTGGACCTCTTCTCCTACCTGTTCGGAAGCCTTCTGACGGTCAGCGCCCAGGACCTCCAGCTCATCATCCTGCTCACGCTCATTGCCTTGGTCTTCATCGGCGTGTTCTATAAGGAACTGGTGCTGATGACCTTCGACGAACGCAGCGCGCGCCTATCAGGCGTTCCGGTGGTCGCCTTCGAGATCGCATTTAACGTCCTCGTGGCGCTTGCTGTCGTTGCATCGATCAAGATCGTAGGGGCGCTCCTCGTATCGGCGTTGCTCATCATCCCCGCTGCCTCCGCCATGCAGTTCTCAAGGTCCTTCAAGGGCACCATGCTCTCGGCATTGGTCCTAGGGCTTTTCATCGTCATGACGGGCATGCTGATTTCGTTCTACCTCGACCTCGCCACAGGAGGCGCCATCGTCCTGTTCGGGCTCCTGGTCTTCGCGGTTTGTGTCGCCACAAGGAAGCTGCTCAAGCTCGGGAAGAAGGAGATGGCTCCGGACACGATTTGCGCCCATGGGGTTGAGGAAATGCGCTTTGAGACTGAGGAGGAAAAGAATTTAGGTAATGTCTAATCTATTGTTAACATGGCCCAATTCCTGGAAAATTAACACCCCCTTCCCAGGCGATTTCGCTCGGATTACAAAAAAAAGCGGGAAATAGTTGCATAATAATGAAAAATAGTATAAAAAAATGAAAAAAAATGCATAACTGTTGCATATTAACATACCTTTAAAGTTCCAGTTGGAACAATGTTTCACCTGGCGCGAGATAAGGATTATATATGAAAAATGACACTCAAGAACCGGGGATTCCAATGGGCTACGAAGAAAATTTTCCACCCGTGGATATGAAGTGGCATGCGAATGCCACTAAGCGCTTTGCGAGCCCCTTCGTGGATAACCCGCATGACAGGATCGACGTGGACGCGATCATTTTGTCCCACGCCGCCGTGGCATGTGGGTGGACCATCAGGGACTTCTATGAAAAACCGGAGCTAGGAATACACTGCGTCTGCTACGCCTCCGAGCTCTACGACCTACTGCCGGTGACGCACTGGTTCTATTCGTTGCCGTGGACACGCGAGCTGGGATTGAAGCTGGTGTATAAGGACACCCTGCCGCCGATCTCCACTGGGCCGATAATCTCGGAACCAGGCGACGTAGACAAGATCCGGGTCGTGGACAAGGAGGAGCTGAAGAAGAACTTCACACAGCAGGAGTTCTACCGCCTCTATGACTATGTGGCGAAGCAGATTCCCATGACCTTGGTGCCCATCTCATACGGCTTCGACCTCGTGGGAGCAGCCGCCGAGCTTTGCGGCGTCGAGAACTTCATCATGTGGACCTTCACCGAGCCAGAGGCAGCGAAGAAGCTGGTGAAGACTTACGTGGACACCTCGGTAAATGGCGCGGCCGGACTTGCAGACAAGTACGGAATGGCCATGCTGATCGTCGGGTCCGTGTTGGCCAACAACGACATCTTCTCTGACGAGTCGGTGGAGGAGTACTCCGCCAAGATGATGAGGTACTATGTCGACCAGAGCTTCAGAAAGGGAGCTGGTCCGCAGGTCTTCTACCACTTGTGCGGCAACCACGAGACCGACTACAAGGTGTTCAAGGACAACCTGATCTGGTCCCCGTTCACCGTGTTCCACGTCGGATACAAGGGCAAGAACGTCTTCCCATCCAAGCTCCTGAAGGAGGAGTTCGGGTCGAAGGCAACGCTCATGGGATCTGTGGACACCAAGCTCATGATCAACCCAAGCCCGATAACGGTGTACAACCAGTCGAAGGAGCAGCTGCTCGGAGGCCGCGACGCGCCGAAGGGCTACATCCTCGGCAACTCATGCGAATGCCCGCCATACACCATCCCAGGCTGCATGCACGCAATGGTGAAAGCGGCTAGGGACTTCGGCACGTACGGGACATGGTGAGGTGAACAAGATGGACTTCAAAGCATCAGACCAAGTCAAGGAGACCATCGCCAAGAGAGGCCTCAAGATAGATGATGTGATGGACGTCGTGAAGACGGCCGAGGGCGCGAACAAGAAGATTACCAACAAGGACGGAAAGATCATCGCCAAGAAGGTCATCAACAACGTGACCGTTTACGCCGACTACAACATCGAGAAGGGTATACTGAAGTCTCACGCCAACGTGAACTCAGCCTACTCCCACCGTATGACCCTAGGCAAGATCGTCAACGCCACGGAGCCATCCCCCTGGACCTGCTTGCATTGCAACCAGCAGGCGTTCCTAGGAACTGCGGAGATGTCCTACATCGGCGTCTCGAGGAACGGGCCGGCAGTGGTCTGCACCAAGTGCGGAGATGTCTGGGTCGAGGAATACCTCGCCACCAAGACGCTGGCTGCGGCAGAGGGGCTCTTCGAGAAGAAGAAGGCATAAACGCGAAAAAAAGGCCGCCCAGGCGGCCGACCTTATCCTTTTTCTATTTTTTTTTACTAAGAGCCAAGGCTCTAGCTAATAGGAATTTTTCGAAAGGTTTAATGGCGTCCGATGCGCTCAGGGGCCAGGCCAGGTGCAACGATGAGTGAGAAGATCGGCGAGACCAACAGCCTTTGTCCAGAATGCCTTAGGACCATCCCCGCGGTGAAGGTGGCCGAGAACGACAAGATATACCTGGTCAAGAAATGCCCGGAGCACGGGGAGTTCAAGGTTCTGATCTGGACCGGGGTGAAGGACTACCAGGACCTCAATCAGTATAGGGCCGAGTTCTCAAGGCCGGCAAAGATCGCGGTTACAGAGAAGGGGGACTGCCCGCAGATCTGCGGCCTCTGCCCCGACCACAGGCAGCACACCTGCCTGGTGGTGTTGGAGATAACCAATTCCTGCAACCTAAAGTGCCCCATCTGCTTCGCCAGCGCCAACGAGCACTATCGCTTCCATCCCTCGATGGACGAGATCAGAAAGATGTACCAGACAATAGTGGACTACGTCCCACACCCGATCTGCATCCAGATCTCGGGAGGCGAGCCGACGATCAGGGACGACCTGCCTGAGATCGTCCGCATGGGCAAGAAGATGGGTATTGATTACATCGAGCTGAACACCAACGGCGTCCGGCTGGGCGAGGACCTCGAGTTCCTCAAGTCGATAAAGGAGGCCGGGGTCGAGTCCCTATACTTCTCATTCGATGGCCTGCACTCGGATATCTACATGAAGACCTGCGGCAAGGACCTGCTGCAGCCCAAGCTCAAGGCCCTGGAGAACTGCAAGAAGGTCGGGATGGGGGTCACCCTGGTGGTCGTCGTCTCGCCCAATATCAACCAGGACCGCATCGGGGAGGTCGTCCAATTCGCCAAGAAATGGGTGCCCACGGTCAAAGGCATCCACTTCCAGCCCCTCAGCTACTTCGGGCGCTATCCCATCGACCCGGACAACAAGGACCGCATCACCATCCCCGACCTGCTCAGGGAGATAGAGAAGCAGACCAACGGCGAGCTCCGGATGGACAACTTCATACCCACCTCGTGCTCCAACGTCCACTGCGACGCCAAGTCCATGAGCGTGCTCATGGAGGATGGAACTCTATTCCCCATGACCCACAGGGCCCTCGGACCCCCAAAGGACACCAAGGAGGTGGCGCAAAAGACGCGCAAGGAGATCTCCGACCTATGGCGCTTCATCGACGAGCAGCTGGGGGAGGAGTCGGCCGAGGAGGGCTCCTGGGCCGGTTTCATCGAAAGGGCAAGGACCAATTACCTGACCGTGAGCACCATGGCCTTCCAGGACGCCTGGACCTCGGAGACGGAGCGCTTTTGCAACTGCTGCATCCACACCGTTACCCCGGACGGCAAGCTCATACCCTTCTGCCTCTTCAACATCAACTCGAAGAAGGGCAAGACCATCTATCGCCACGAGATGTGGTCCAAGTACGGGAAGAAGTCCTCCGAGATAAAGGTGGAGCGAGGAGTGAAGGCCGATTGATCCTGGAGCCAGGTCAGCGCCTGGAGTTCTTCCCCACCGACTTGTAGTAGTTCTCGATGATCTTGTTCATGTAGACCGAGACGTTCCGCTGTCCCAGCTCGGTGGGGACGATCGGTCCATATAACGGGAACTCGAGGTCGCAGCGCAGGCACCTGGCCTTCTCGCAGTTCAAGGCCGCCTTGCTGCAGCCGACGCAAGCGATGGCCCGGGACTGGAAGAGGCTGAACTCCAGACCGCACCGAGGACATTTGATCTTCTTGGTGGTCTTCATAAGCCGTGGCGTTACGCCCGCCTGTCTCATGTGCTCGGTCAGCGGCATCTATATCCCTGGCGTGGAAGGGCATGCCTCTACTTAAACCCTACCCGCCTCGATCTGGACGGAGCCGAAAAACCTCATTCCAGCTCCGTCCGGCGGGGCTCCATGTCCGGGGCGAAGATGACCTGCCAACGGAGGAAGGGCTTGAATGGGTGGCTGGAGAAGGACTCCGTGGCGCGCAGCCCCTCCACTATCTGCTCGCCCCTGCCACGATGGAAGGCCACGATCATCTCCTGCTCCTGGACCAGGCCGAACATGCGGTCCCCAACGCAGGGCAGGTCGACGACCATGCCCTTCTCCTGGTAGGCGTGGGCGATGGACGAGCACAGGGAGGACTGGCCGGTGATCACGCTCTTGACCTCCTCGCCGGACTCGAAGGCGAAGGCGATGATCAGGCGCAAGGCCTGCGCAGGGGTCACGTACATCACCACCACGTCCGGTTCCAACGGGGCTATGTCCAGGGGGGCCATCGCCATGGCGTCGAAGAGCTTCTCGTTCGCCCCGAGCACCCCCATCACCTCCTGGATGTGCTTCCCCGCCTCGGCGTCCTTGGCGTACCGCCATGCCAATTCCCCTTCGCTTAATCGGTCCGGGGAGCGCATCAGGCCGGTGCAGGACGCGCCCCAGACGCACCTCATGCCCTCCGACGAGGCGCCCACGATGCCCTCGTCCCTGTAATATCTGGCATACGCCGCCATGTGGCAGGGCGCGGTGGCCTGGAGCTGCCTTAGGCCCTTGACTTCCGAGAGTTCTCTCGCGTGCTTGAGGAGCGTGACCGCCACGGGCGCGCTTGCCAGGTTGCAGTACTTCCTTATGTCGCCAGAAACGCGCCCCCAGTTCGGCTGCGGCATCGGGAATCCATCCTTACCGGACTATTTACAGTTTTCATTCGGGCCGGGTGCCTTCTTGGCCGCCGCTCTCGAGGTTGAAAAAACCATTTAGCCAAGCATGGTAATTGCCTCGCGGTGAACCCCTTCAAGCGCCTGATGCTCGCCATTGCCCGCTCCAGGCTGTCCTCCAGCAAGCTGGAGGAGGGCTCCCAGCATCCATTGGAGGATTGGATCTGCGCCAAGGTGGCATCCACCGCCAGGAAGGAGCCCGATCTCCGCGACGTCATAGGCCGGGTTCGGCCGGAGGAGGTCGACGCTGTCGCGCTGCGCGAGTACCAGCTCCACCGGGTCCGCCACCAGATGAAGTACGCGCTGGAGAACAGCTACTACTACAAGAGGAAATGGGGCCAGATGGGCCTCAAGCCCTCGGACGTACAGGAGTTCGGGGACCTCCTCAAGATACCCTTGACCGAGCCGAAGGACCTGGCCGAGGACTCGATGGGCTTCCTGTGCGTGTCCCAGACCAAGGTCATGCGGGCCTTCACCACCTCGGGAACCTCAGGCGTGCGCAAGCGGCTGTTCTATACCAGGGGGGACGTGCTCAACATCGTCGACGCGATTGCCGCCGCACTGATCGATGTGGGGATGAGGAAGGACGACACCCTCCAGATCATGTTCCCGACCGTGGCCGCCTGGGATCCCGGGCTGATGCTGGAGAGCGCCTGCAAGGTGGCCGGGCTCAATGTCGTGAACGCCTCCACCATCGACATCGCCGAGCAGCTCCGTACCATGCGCGAGAGGAAGACCACCATGATGATCGGCCTGACGTCCTTCCTCTACAGGCTCACCGTGCTGGCCAGGGAGAAGGAGGACCTGCGCTCCTATGGCATCAAGGCCATCATCTGCTCCGCCGAGCCCCTCCCAGAGGTGATGCGCAGGGAGCTGGAGCAGGCCTGGGGCTGCAAGGCCCTCAGCCAGTACGGCATGACCGAGATGGGCCTAGCCACGACCATAGAGTGCCAGGTCCAGGACGGACTGCACGTGGACTCCGCTGACTACTTGGCCGAGGTGGTGGACCCGGAGACGGGCAGGCACGTCGAGGACAGGGCCGAGGGGGAGCTCATCTGGACCAGCCTGTGCTTCGAGGGCTCGCCGCTGATAAGGTACCGCTCCTACGACATCTCCATGCGCATCGACCCTCCCTGCCCTTGCGGAATGCGGGCGGTGGGGAAGATAGGCAAGATCAAGGGCCGCATGGACATGCAGTCCAAGGTCGGCCTCGGGGACAAGGTCTACCCCAACCTCTTCGACGAGGCGGTCCTCAAGGTGCACGGCGTGCTCGGCTACAGCGCCTCCATCGAGAAATCGGGGTACAAGGACCTCATCCGGTTCAAGGTCGAGTACATGGGCGACCTCAAGGAGGGCAAGAGGTCGGTGGAGGAGTCCCTAATGGCCTTGGACGAGTTCAAGGCAGGGATGGAGAACGACCTTCTGGAACCTCCATCGGTCGAGGTGGTGCCGCCTGACCAGGAGCATTGGGTGCCAAAGACCCCAACCCTGGTCGATAGGAGGAAGCAGTTCGATTGATCCGGCCCACCGGCGAAATTCTTTTAACGCCGCGCCCTGCTCACGGACGCGGATGAAGCTCGGCGTGGTATCGGTGCAAGGCGCTTTCCCGGAGCACATAGTCAGCTCGGGGAAGGCCCTGCGCAACCTGGGGTTGAAGGGCGAGGCCAGGCCGGTCCGCCGCCTCTCCGACCTGGAGGGCGTGGACGCCGTTATCATTCCTGGAGGGGAGAGCACCACCATCGCCAAGCTCCTCCTGCGCTTCGGTCTGCACCAGCGCCTGGTACAGATGGCCGAGGCTGGGACGCCGATCATGGGGACGTGCGCCGGGTTGGTCCTCCTGGCCAAGGAGGGGGATGACCAGGTGAGGAGGACTGAGACCAAGCTCCTCGGCCTGATGGACATGGCGGTGGACCGCAACGCCTTCGGCAGGCAGAGGGAGTCGTTCGAGGCGGAGCTGGAAATCGATGGCCTGGATTCCCCGTTCCCTGCCATCTTCATCCGGGCCCCGGTGATCACCAGGACATGGGGGGAGTGCGTCGTCGCCTCGCGATACCAGGGGAGCATCGTGATGGCGCGGCAAGGGAGATTGATGGCCCTGTCGTTCCATCCAGAGCTCTCGCATGACACCCGCCTGCACGAGATGCTGATTTCCATGGTCGAAAAATGAGCCCGATGCCAGCTCAGCCCTTTACGGCCTTTATGACGTCCCTTAGGGTCTCGTCGAAGCCCGATCCTTCCACGAGAGTGCCAGTGACGATGATGTCGGCGCCGGCCTTGCACAGCCTTCCCGCCTGCTCCGCAGAGCGGATCCCACCCCCGATGATGACAGGTATGCTGACCTTGCCCTTCACCGCCGTGACCATCTCCTCTGGGACCGGCTCCGGCGCACCGCTCCCGGCCTCGTAGTAGATGAGGTCCATGCCCATGAGCTGGGCAGCCAGGCCGTAGGCCACGGCCGTCTTCGGATCGTCGCGCCTGATAAGGTCGGCCTGGCCGACCTCCCCGACCTTCATTCCAGGCTCCACGATCACATAGCCCATGGACATCGCCTCCAGGCCGATCCTCGCCACTATGGGCGCGGCCATGACCTGCTCGCCGATGATCATGCGGATGTTGCGGGAGTTGAGCATGCTCATGAAGTAGATGGCATCGGTGTATGGTGAGATGGCATGGGCGCCGGACGGGAAGTAGATCACCGGTATCCTGACCGCCTTCTTGATGGCCAGCGCCGTGGCGTCGAGGTTCTCCTGGGTGACGTCGGTGGACCCCCCGATCATGATGGCGTCCGTGCCCAGCCTCTCCGCGGCTGACGCTATCTCCGCGGCCTTGCCATGATGCTGCTTGGCCGGGTCGATCAGCGTCATGTGCATCGGCCTCTTGGCCATGTACCTCGACATGATGTATTCCTTGACCTTCATAGGGTGAGGCCTCCGATGAGGAAGGCGATGAGGGCCACGAGCATGCCGTACTTCGCCCATGTCTGCCCTTTCTTGGGATTCTGGAAATGAACTATGGAGGAGTATATAAAAATTGCATCCGCCACCACCACCGCGGCCAAGTACTCCCATCCGAATACGCCTTGCCAGTAGGGCAGTAGACTGAGCCCCACCGCGAGGAGGAAGGCAGCGCTGCCCATGATGCCAGCGTTTCTCTTGCCTATGCGCTTGGGCAAGGTGACCCGGTCGAAGTCAGCTTCCATGTCCTGGATGTCCTTGATGATCTCCCTCCCCAGCGTGGCCAGGAATGCCATGGCGGCCATGGCGACTGTGCGCTCTATCTGACCGACAATCGCCCCGCCGAGGAGGAATAGGCTGGCCGTGAGGAAGGCTATGGACAGGTTCCCCACCAGGCCCATGGCCTTGGTCCTGACCTCGTAGAGGACGATCACCACCACGGCGACCAGGACGATGGCGATGGATTCCAGGTTGCTCAGGAGCAGCGAGCATCCGACGGAGATGGCGAAGGCGCCGACGGCGATCCAGAGCGCCGTCCTCGGGCCTATCCGGCCGGACGGCACCGGCCTCTCGGGGTGCGCCAGCTTGTCCACCTCCCTGTCCAGATAGTCGTTCAAGGAGTTGCCCGCGGCAACGAACGAGAAGACCACCAGCGCGCCTACCAGAATGTCGTACCAGTGGTCCAGAATCGTCGTCCCAGTGGCGATGAGCATCGCCAACAGCAGGCCGACCACGCCCATTGCGCAGTTGCCTATCCGGATGAGCTGGGCGAACCGGTTCACGGCGCCTCCAATC
>DATIXC010000222.1:0-7201 GCA_035518995.1 Methanomassiliicoccales archaeon
TCACCACCAACTTCTCGCTCACCTACTTCACAGTGTTGGCGGACATAGAGAAGTCGAAGGTCCCGGCATGGCTGCTCGTGGTCGACTCGGAGGGCCTGAGCGTGATGACCGCCTTCTCCGCCGGCAAGCTGACGCCAGAGACCGTGATTAAGGCGCTGGAGACGTCCGCCGTGAGGGACAAGACCAAGTCCAGGACCTTGGTGACGCCAGGAATGGTTTCGAGGATGAGCGGGAAGCTTCAGGAGTTGAGCGGGATGAAGGTCGTGGTCGGTCCGAAGGAATCCTCCGGAATACCGAAGTTCCTGAAGGGTCTGGGCTAGCCTCGCGCTTTGAGGCTGGTCCGAGACTGCCCGAAGTAAAAAAAGGTGCTATTAACGGCGTGGAGAAGATTGGGATTTTTTACGGAAAATCTGCATTCTTCCCGAGTAACTTGTGAAATTCTCCGTCATTCCATGCAAGCTCAGCAGACAAGGGTTAAGTAGGGAGTTTTCGCTTGATGCGCTCATGACAAATCAACCGACTTCTGCACCACCCGCTCCTGCGGCAGCGAAGCCGCCTGAGCCGAAGCCAGATCCGAAGCCAGAGATCTCGGAGATGATGGCAAAAGCACGTCAGGCCATGAAGGCCATCGAACATTACGACCAAGCCCAGGCGGACATGCTCGTCATGGCCATCGGTTGGGCGGTCGTGAAGGAGAAGGAAGCCCTCGCCAAGATTGCCGTCGAGGAGGGGGGGTTCGGCAACGTCGAGGACAAGATCACCAAGATCAGGCTGCGCGTCACCGGCACCATCCAGGACATGAAGAGCATCAAGACGGTCGGGGTCGTCGAGGTGGACCCGGTCAAGCAGCTGGTAAAGATCGCCAAGCCCGTAGGGGTCGTTGCCGCGATCATCCCATCGACGGGGCCCGACGCGACGCCGCCCATGAAGGCGCTTTGCGCCTTGAAGGGGAAGAACGCCATCATCGTGGCCGCGCACCCCAAGACCCAGAAGTCGTCTGAGCTGGCCGTCAACCTCATGCGCAACGGCTGCAGGGCCATCGGCGTTCCCGAGGACCTAATCCAGATCATCCAGAAGCCCTCCATCGCCAAGACCCAGGAGCTCATGCGCCAGTCCGACCTGGTCGTCGCCACCGGCGGGGTCGACATGGTAAAGTCCGCCTACAGCTCCGGCACCCCGGCCTACGGGGTCGGCGTCGGCAACACCGTGCACATCGTCGACGAGACTGCTGATCTCGATGACGCGGCCCTGATGATCACCCGGGGCAAGACCTTCGACTACGCCACCAGCTGCCTGGCCGACAACGCGGTCGTTGCCCACGCATCCATCTACGACGCGCTGGTCGAGAAGATGGTCAAGCTGGGAGCGTACATCTGCACCCCGGAGGAGAAGGCCCGCCTGCAGAAGGTCATGTGGCCCACCGGTGGCGCCATACCGAGCCTTGACGTTATCGCGAAATCGGCACCATACGTCGCCAAGCTCGCCAACATCGACCTGCCTGAGGGACGCACGTACCTGGTGGTCAAGGAGGACGGGGCCGGACCGGAGCACCCCTTCTCGGGTGAGAAGCTGTCCTTGGTCCTCGCCCTTTACAAGTACCACGACCCGTTCAAGAACGCCGTCGACTGGGTTAACAAGATCACCGGTTACCAGGGATTGGGCCACAGCTGCGGCATCCACACCAAGAACGACAAGCACGTGGACGAGCTGGCGTTCAATACCAAGACCGGCCGCGTGATGGTGAACCAGAACATGAACGAGGGCGCTGGAGGGCCGCGCAATGGCCTGCCGTTCACCCTCTCGCTCTCCTGCGGCACATGGGGACGCAACATTACCACGGAGAACGTCAATGCCAGGATGTTCGTGAACCTCACTTGGGTCTCTCGCATCCTGCCCACCCCGAAGCCGATCCCCACCGACGAGGCGCTCTTCGCCGAGTACTGGGCCAAGTACGGCAAGTAGACGCACAAGAACCCATTACCCTGATGGCCCAGGAGAGTGCCTGGCCCTCAGGGACCGTCTCATTTTTCCTCTTTTTTCCCTTTGGCGCACGCGCGCGTGAGGCATCTGGAGGTTGATCGGCGCTTCGGCTAGAGCATCTCCTCCATGGCGGCGACCAAGGCCCTGTAGGCGTGGTCCGCCGCGCTGAGCTCCCAGATCGCCAGCCCTTCCATGGAGAAGTTCAGGACGTCGTCGCTGAAGGGGATGTGCACCACCTTGTCCACCTCCATCTTCCCAGCCTCCACTACGGCCATGGAGTGGACCGAGGACCGCAGGCCATTTATTACCAGCATCTTCTTCTTGACCTCCAGGCCCATCTCCTTCACCAGGGCGATGAGCCTAGAGGCCGTCTCCATGCCCACCTTGGTCGGGTCGGTGACCAGGAGGAGGAGGTCCATGCTCCTGGTCGTCCTCCTCGACAGGTGCTCCATCCCCGCCTCGTTGTCTATGACCACGTAGTCGTACCTGTCCATCGCCAGGTCCAGGAACGTGCGCAGGATGTTATTGATGTAGCAATAGCACCCTGGCCCCTCTGGCCTGCCCATGGATAGAAGGTCGAAGCCCTTGCCCTCCACAGTGGCCAGGTGCATCTGGTACTCGACGTACTCCTGCTTGCTCTGGCCCGGCGGGAGGCTATCCGCGTTCTTGAGAAGCTCCTCTCGCAGCTCGCCGATGGTGCGCTCCGGCCTGAGGCCGAGCTTCTCCCCCAGGTTGGAGTTGGGATCGGCGTCGACCGCCATTACCACCTTTCCGGTGGACTCATGCAATGCCCTCACCAGCATGGCTGCAAGGGTGCTCTTGCCCACCCCGCCCTTCCCTGCCACCGCGATCCTGAAGGTCATCGTCACCTCAGGGAATGGCGCTCCCTCATCACGTCCGAAGTGTTTGCCAGAAGATGGAGAGCCTTCTCTGCCAAGGACTCGTCGTCCAACGGGCCGAGGCCGCATTGAGGGGTGATGATCGAGGACCTGAGGATCAGGTCGTGGGATATCCCCTTGGAGCTCAGGTTCGATATCTCCCTCTCCAAGCGTTCCACCAGCGTGGCCGGGGTCTCCCGCAGGAGCTTCTCCTCGTCGTTGGGCACGATGCCCCAGGCTATGGCCCCTCCCCGCTCGAGGAACGAGGCCACCTCGTTCGGGTAGAGCGATATGGTGTACCCGTAGCTGTATGCGTCGAACGACAGCACATCGATGCTCGCGGATAGCACCATGGGCCAATCGGTGTTCCCACAGCAGTGCAGGGCCTTCACGCTGGTCACCCCCTGCAGGACCTCGTCGATCCAGCGGACCACGTTCTCCTTGGAGACGGCGGCGAAGGGCGTGCCCACCAGGGACAGGGATGGCTCGTCCAAGAACAGGATGGTCCTGGGATGCTTTTGCCTGAGCATGTACTCCTGCTGCCTCATCATCATGTTGAGGCCCATCCTCACGATCTCGGAGTACGACTCGTCATAGATTACGCTCTTGCCCGTCTGGTCGAACACCTGCAGGCCCATGCTGATCGGCCCGGTGACCTGGCCCTTTAGGAAGAGGGCCTCCTTGGGCAGCTCCCATTCCTCGAGCAGCTCGAACAGGCCGTGGAAGCACGTCCGAGGGTACTGGAAATAATTGAAGTCCTCACCCAAAACGGCCTCGTAGAAGCGCTCTGGATCGTAGTTGCCCAGGTCCACGCTTATCCGCTTGTTGTGCGGGTCGATCAGCGCTCCCGGGAGGTGCGTGGCGTACTGCGCGTACATGTTCTCCTCGAAGCCCATGGCCGGGAGCTGTGGCCAGTAGGGGATGCGCTTGAGATGCCTCAGGGCCGCGTCCACGGCTTGATTGGGTCGGATGTGGGGCAGGGAGCCGATGCAAGTGGGTAGGCAGTTCCACTCCATGCCCGTGACTAACCAGAGCCGAGTCTTAAGTTTTCCGGAGAACTCCGTTCTTTGCTATCTCCGCTTTAAAGCCCTCATGACCGAAGGGAAGCGCTCGCTGTCGGTGTGAGGTAGGAAGGAGGCCGAGGAGAACTCGTCGAAGAACGCCTGGGAGGTGGAGAGTTCGACGTAGGTCATGTCCTCGTAAACCTGGAGCGCCCTGCTCCTCTTCTCTTGGGACAGCAGGACCTGCACGGCTCCGGCGAGGGCGGCGTTGCCTATGAAGTCGAACTTGTTCCTTGGGAGGTCGGGGAGGAGGCCAATGGTCACGGCGTTCTCCACATCGATGTAGTTGCCGAAGCCGCCGGCGATGCATACCCTGTCCAGGTCCTCGAAGCTCTTGTCTATGGTCCTGAGCAGGACGCTGCATCCAGCGTAGATCGCCGCCTTGGTGCGGACGATGTTGGCCAGGTCGGAGTCGGTAATGGATATCTCCTTATTGGCCCCACGCCCGGCTTCCGAGAGCACGAACACCGAGCCCTCGTCGCCGCGCCTCACCCTTCTGCTATCGGCCCCTTGGATCCTCCCCTTCTTGTCAATCAGGCCCATAAGGAACATCTGCGCCATCAGGTCTATGAGGCCCGAGCCGCAGATGCCGAGCGGCGGCCTCTTGCCTATGACATCCAGCTCCGGAATTAAGTCCAGCCCCAGGCGCACCCTCTCGATGGCTCCAATCGTGGCCCTCATTCCGCACGAGACCTCCCCGCCCTCGAAGGCTGGCCCGGCCGAGGTCGAGCATGCGACCAGAAGCTCGTCGTTCCCGACCACTACCTCCCCGTTTGTCCCTACGTCGATGAGAAGGGTCAGCTCATTCCGGTCATGCATCCCCGAGTCAAGGACGTCCGCCGTGATGTCACCACCGACGAAACCGGCCCTCCCTGGGATGATATAGACGGGCGCTTCCGGGCTTATCCCCAGCCCGAGGTCCTTCCCTCTGACCAGGGGCGGCACGTTGGTGACTGGGATGTAGGGCTCGTACCTTATGTACTTGGGGTCCAACCCGAGGAAGAGGTGGATCATGGTGGTGTTTCCCGCGACGCACATGGACGTCACCTCGCAGGACCGGAGAGGGCGCTCGGATGATTCCTTGGCCTCGAGCAGGAGCTGGTCAATGGTCTGGAGCACTAGGGCCTGGAGCTCATTGAGCCCTCCCTCCTCTGCGTAGCTGATCCGGGCTATCACGTCATCGCCCGCCCTCGCCTGGCGGTTGTAATCTGAGGAGGTGCTCAGGGTCTTTCCCGTCTCCATGTCCACCAACGAGAGGACGATGGTAGTGGTCCCGATGTCCAGGGCGGCGCCAACATGGCACGGTTGCCGAGGATCTAACAACGCCACCAAGCCGCCTCCCAGGTCGTCGGCGAGCGACACGGCGGAGGATTTCCAGCCCCACTCCCTGAGGTTCTTGGGCATGTCCCTGAGGATGGAAATCGGGATGCGCATTGCCTCCTTACCCGAGATGGTCCTGGAGAGCCTCTCTGAATCGCCCAGGTTGTCGGCCAATGAGGGCGGGTCCATGCTTATCTTCCTCATCAAGGTCAATGGCGACAAGTGTTCCAGGCCGTGCTCCTGGTGTGCCTCCAATATCTGCTGGCCCTTCATCCGGGCCTCATCTGGCACATGGGCCACGATGTCCCCAAGCACCTGGCTCTGGCAAGCGAGGATATATCCTTTGACCGCAGGACCCTTGCCCATCTTACGGTTCTTCTTCACCCGACCATCGACCTTGACCAGGCACTTCCCACATGTGCCCTTGCCACCACATGTCGTGGAGATGTCCACGTTGGCGGCGATGGCCGCCTCGAGGACCGTAGTGCCTTTTTCTACTGCAACCTCCACGCATTCCGGCTCGAATCTGACCTTATATTTCATTCGACGCATGGATGCGACTGTCAATACTTAATCGTCCCCATCTCAGGTTGCTGGCATCTGATGCTGGAGCTCGATGCGTCGACGATGTCATTTATCGGAAGAGAACCATTCTATATTCGTGGTCGACCACGAGGGACATCTTCACACGGCTTCAAGGACGGTCACGAGGCCATTGCTCCTGGCCCTGGGGATCACCTTGACCTTCGCCTTGGTCGAGTTGGTGGGAGGGCTGGCGAGCGGAAGCCTAGCGCTCATCTCTGACTCAGGCCATATGTTCACAGATTCCCTGGCGCTCGCCCTGTCGCTCTGGGCTGGTTTCGTGGCCACCCGGATCGCGAATGAGCGTCAGACCTTTGGCCTGCTCCGAGTGGAGATCCTTGTGGCCCTGGTCAATGGAATCGTATTGGTCGTGCTCTCCCTTTTCCTGATGTACGAGGCCGTGCTCCGATTGCAGAACCCCATGCCGATAGAGGGCGGTCTCATGATGATCGTGGCCACCATTGGGCTGATCGCCAACTTGGCCAGCGTCATAATCCTCAGGGAAAGGGCCAAGGACAACCTGAACGTCAAAGGTGCGTTCCTTCACGTCCTGGGCGACCTCCTTTCCTCTGTCGGCGTCATCGTGGCCGCCGTACTGGTGTACCTGTTCGGCCTGGATCAGGCGGACCCCATAATCTCCATAGCTATAAGCATCATCATCCTCTACGGCTCCTTCCGCATCATCTCCCAGAGCGTCTACATACTTCTGGAGTTCGCCCCCGGGAGCGTTGACCTAGCCAAAGTGCGAACGGAGCTGATGAAGCTGGAAGGAGTGATCGACGTGCACGACCTGCACGCCTGGACCTTGGCCTCTGGTGTCTACGCGCTAAGCGCCCATGTCCAGGTCGTAGACCAGCCCCTCTCGACCTGCTCATGCGTGGTCCAGGACTGCGAGCGCATCCTGAAGGACAAGTTCGGCATCTCGCACACCACCCTGCAGCTGGAATCCTTGGCCTGCGATGTGGAGACGTGCTTTTTCCGGCAGCCGGCCGAGAACGGGGATATGAAGGGCAAGTGAGGCGACCTGAGCTTGGCGGAGCTCAGGGAGAACTCTTCTTACCCACTTCGAAGCCCTTGGCCACGAGGTCCCCGATGCCGTAGTAGTTGCGGTCGTCCGGCGAATAGATGAACGGCCTGGCCTTCTTTATGCTGGTCGCTCCCTTGTCGTCCAGGATCGATTCCTCCGCCTTGACGTCCAGGATCTCACCGATGAACTGGGTGTGCAGCCCGATCTCGGTGACGTGGATCACCTTGCACTCCAGCACCAGGGGGAACTCCCGGATGTAGGGGGCATCGACCAGCACCGATTTCACCGGCGTGAGGCCGACCGCCGCTAGCTTGTCCTCGTCCTTGCCACTTGCCATCCCCAGATAGTCCACC